>CAZRFB010000188.1:0-2055 GCA_964599185.1 uncultured Rhodobacterales bacterium
TGGATCTCGACCATCACCGCATCGACGCCGCCGCCCAGCGGCGCGGTCTTGAGCGCGGCGTCGAGCGCGGAGAACGGGTCGTCGTAGGGCTGCTTCATGAACACCCGCCCCAGCGCCACCGCCACCGCGACGCGCTTGCCGCGCGGGGCGGAAAAAATCCTGATCCCGGCGCCGGGCGGGGTGCGGGCGATGTTGAGCGGGCGCAGGATGCGCGGCTCGCGGTCGATATGGGCGATCATCTCCTTCTGGTCGAAGGCGTGGTCGCCCAGCGTGATCGCATCGGCCCCGGCGGCCAGGATGTCGGCGGCGATCTTTGCGGTGCAGCCAAAGCCTGCGGCGGCGTTCTCGGCGTTCACCACCACGAAATCCAGCTTGAGGCGCGCGCGCAACTCCGGCAGGCGCGCCGCCACCGCGTCGCGGCCCGAGCGGCCCACCACGTCGCCCAGATACATCAGCCGCATGGGATCACTTCGTCCTCGGTCACGATCATGTCGAGCCGCGCGTCGGTTTCGTCGCGCGGCGTCGCCGCCACCTCCTGCGCCGCATAAGCCAGCCCGATCGCCAGCAGCGGCCCCCGCGCGCGCAGCGCCGCCAGCGTGCGGTCGTAAAAACCGCCGCCATAGCCCAGCCGGAACCCCGCGCGGTCGAAGGCCAGGAGCGGCGCGATCACCAGATCGGGCGTCGCGGGCAGGTCGTCGAGCGGGATCTCCACGCCGAACGCCCCGGTCTGCGTCGGCGCGCCGGGCGTCCACAGCCGGAACGCCAGCGGCGCGCCCTTGCCCACCACCACCGGCAGGCACAGCCGCGCGCCGCGCGCGGCCAGCCCGGTCATCGCCGCCAGCGGGTCGAGCTCATCGCGGATCGGCAGATAGCCCGACGCCACGCCGGGCGTCTGCGTCACCGCCTCCAGCAGGCGGGCGCAGGCGGCGGCGGCGCGGTCGGGGTGATGGGCCGCCGCGCGGGCGGCGTGGGCGGCGCGGCGCGCGGCCTGCTTCATCTGCTCGGTTTCGGTCATCGGTTCAGGCATGGGTGGCGGGCCCGTAGCGACCGTGGCGGAACAGATCCTCGCGAGCCTGGATCACCAGGTGGGCGCCAGGTGCGATAGGCCAGGGCCAGTCGCAGAGCCAGCTCCCGCGAGAAAAGTTAAGGCCACCGGGATTCAGCCCGCTCACGAGAGGAACAGAACCCGCCGCTGCACAAGATAGGCGCGTCGCGCCGGAATTGAAACCACCATCGCTCACGCGCGCGCCGCGTGGGCGTCGATCAGCCCCTCCAGCCGCGCCACCGCCTGCTCCAGCGCCTGCGCGTCATCGGCGGCGGACGGGTCGGCCTGCGGCGCGGCGGCGTCCTTGAGCTTGTCGGCGATCATCAGCGCCGCCATCAGCAGCAGCCGCGGCTCTCCCACCACGCCGATCTGGGAGGCCAGCGCGCGCGCCTCGACATCCACCATCGCGGCCAGCGCGGCGAGGTGGCGCTCCTGCCCGTCCTCGCAGGCGAGCTGATAGTGCCGCCCGCCAACCGTCACATCGACCGTGGCCATGCCCTTATTCCTCCGCCATCGCGCGCAGATCGTCGATCGCGCGGTCGAGCGCCGCCACCGCCTCTGCGCGCCGCGCCGCCTCGGCGTCGCGCTCGGCCTCGGCGCGCGCCAGCGCCCGCTCGCGCTCACTGAGCAGGGTCTGCAGCCTGTCGATCAGGCCGTTCAGCCGCGCCACGGTCGCGCCAACCTCGCTCATCACGTCAACTCCATCGGCCATGGCTCGGGCGAATCGCGCGCGGGGCGCTTCAGGGATGACACTATTCCAAGCGCGCCGCCGCGTCACAACCGCGTCAAAGCCTTGACCGCGCGGCCCCGTCGCCGCAATACGCCCTGAAAAACCGCGTTCCACCAGCCAGAGAGGCCCCGCCTTGGATATCGCAACGCTCCGCGCCGACCATCCCGACCACTGGCGCATGGCCTGCGCGCTGCGCGTGCTGGCGATGGACGCCGTGCAGGCGGCGAACTCCGGCCATCCGGGGATGCCGATGGGCATGGCCGACGTGGCGACGGTGCTG
>CAZRFB010000189.1:0-3411 GCA_964599185.1 uncultured Rhodobacterales bacterium
CGCGGCGATCTGCGCGGTCATCTTCTCCTGCACCTGCAGCCGCTTGGCGAAGCTGTCCACCACGCGCGCCAGCTTGGAGATGCCGACGACGCGGTTGCTGGGCATATAGCCGACATGCGCGCGGCCGATGATCGGCGCCAGATGATGCTCGCAATAGCTCTCGAAGCGGATGTCGCGCAGGATCACCATCTCGTCATAGCCCTCGACCTCCTCGAACACGCGCTGGAGGTCGGCCTGCGGGTCTTCCGCGTAGCCGCGGAACCACTCGCCATAGGCGCGCGTCACGCGGGCGGGGGTGTCGAGCAGGCCCTCGCGCGCAGGGTCGTCGCCCGCCCAGCGCAGCAGGGTGCGCACGGCGGCTTCGGCCTCGTCGCGGGTGGGGCGGGCGACGGCCTTCTCGATCTCGAGCGGCAGGGCGGCGTCGTGGATATTCATCGCGCGGGTCTCCGGCTGGCGCGGCGATGCGCCGCTTGTGTAGTGGATTTAGGCCGACGCCGCGCCGGGAAAAGCCTCTTGTGACCAGCCGACGCGACCCCGGCGGGCGGCTTTGCGCAAGGCCGCCGATTCGCAGGAGCGCATCTGGGCAAGCCGGTCAGGTCGGCGTAAAGCTTGAGGCAACCCTGTCGCCGGAAAGGATGCGCGCCATGGCGCCGCCGCAAAACGCCCCCCGACGCCACGACCGGACGGCGCCGCGCGCGGGCCGCGCGCCGTTTGCGCCGCGCAATCCGCACGAGGACGGCGGCCCGGTTTGGCTGTTCGGCATCCACGCGGTGCGCGACGCGCTGACCAACGCCGCCCGCGTGCGCCGCCGCCTAATCGTGACCGCAAACGCCGCCGAGCGGCTGGCAGACGCCATCGCCGCCAGCGGACTGACGCCCGAGATCGCCGATCCGCGCCGCTTTCCCGCGCCGCTCGACCCCGCCTCGGTGCACCAGGGCGCGGCGCTGGAGGCAGAGCCGCTGGACTGGGGCGCGGTCAAGGACATCTGCGCGCCGCACCGCGCCGACCCCGCGCCGACAGTCCTGCTGCTCGACCGGGTGACCGACCCGCACAACGTGGGCGCGGTGCTGCGCTCGGCGGAGGTGTTCGGCGCCCGCGCGGTGATCGCGCCGCGCCGCCACGCCGCCCCCGAATCGGGCGCGCTGGCCAAGGCCGCCTCCGGCGCGCTGGAGCGTCAGCCCTACCTGCGCATCGCCAACCTCGCCCGCGCCATGGATGACCTGCGCGCGATGGACTATGCGCTGATCGGCCTCGACGGCGAAGGCGCGCAGACCCTGCCCGAGGCGCTCGCCGCGACGACAGGACGCCCGGTGGCGCTGATCCTGGGCGCGGAAGGCCCCGGCTTGCGCGCGCTGACCCGCGAGCGGTGCGACATGGTGGCGCGGATCCCCGCCGCCAGCGCCTTCGCCTCGCTCAACGTCTCCAATGCGGCGGCGGTGGCGCTCTATCTCGCCGCCGCGCGGTGAGCGCGCGCTGAGGGCTGCGAAAACGGAACGCGCAGGGCAAAGCGCAACCTCCGCGCGCATGGCTGCGGCGGTGTCGCCTTGGCTCCCGGCGCCGACAATCGGATCGTTCGACAACGGGTTAGAGCGTGATACAGGCGCCGCGGCCGGGCGATGCCGACGATTTTAAGAAAATCCGATCCGGACTCACGCGCCGTTCACTACAACGAGTGCGAGACTTGGCTGGAAAATCCGGCTATCATTCCCACATGTGATCCGGGGCCGCCTCATAGCGCGGGGTTGTCTCGACACTCACTGTCCCTCGTTCCGACTTCGCGCCCGCCTTGTGCGGGCGCTTTTTTTGCGCGACTTTTCCCTCGCGACACCGGGGAAAAATCGCAAGAGGCGCCATGAAACTGCCGCAATACTCGCAGGCGCAGCTGCGCGCCGTGCTCACCACGACCAGGCGAATCGCCGCCGTCGGGGTGTCGGTGAACCCGGTGCGCCCGTCGTCCTATGTGACGCGCTATCTCTCGACCAAGGGCTTCGAGGTGATTCCGGTCAATCCGGCCTACCTCGGCCAGAGCCTGTTCGGCCGCCCGTTCGTCGCCGCGCTCGCCGACATTCCGCCCGAGACCGGCGCCGTGGACATGGTCGAGATCTTCCGCCGCTCCTCCGAAGCCGGCGCGGTGGTGGACGAGGCGCTGGAGGTGCTTCTGCCGCGCGGCCTGCGCACCATCTGGATGCAGATCGGCGTGATCGACTGGGCGGCGGCGGCGCGGGCGGAGGCGAAGAGCGTCACCGTGATCATGAACCACTGCCCCAAGATCGAATACCAGCGCCTGTTCAACGAGCTGCGCATCGGCGGCTTCAACACCGGGATCATCTCGTCAAAGCTGCGCTGAGCGTCGCTCAGGCGGTCGTCGGCCTGCCCCATCCGCCCGGCGCCGAAAGGCGCGCGCGCATCCAGGGGCTGAGGCCCATCGCGAGCAGACCGATCGAGAACAGGCACCAGATCGCAGGCATCTCGTTGGGATTGCTGGTCAGCAATCCCGCCAGAATCGGCCCGGCGACGGCATGGAACACGACAAATCTCCAGGCGCCATAGAGCAGCGGCAGGGCGAAAGCCGCGACCATGTAGGAGGGAAACCCCGGCCAGACGCCAAGCATCGTTTCAAACGGCACGGTCAGGCCGTTGTAAGGCGCGGTCCACGCGATGTGCCAGTCGCCCGACAGGGTGCACAGCGCAGGCCCGCAGAGCGGCGCGCCCTCCCGGCACGGCCCCGCCCAGTCAAAAGGATACAGTTGCAGCAGCATCAGCGCCGAGCACAGCGCGCAGACGACGAACACCGCCGTGCGCGCGCCCCGGCCGAGGCTGCGCGGCGCGAGCTCCATCGCGAAGGCGTTGATGAAGAACGGCTGAAAGACGATGTGAAGCAGCGACAGATAGGTGACGACCTGATTGGCTGGCGATCCGCAGGCGTCCACGACCAGATAGCCCGCGCCCTGCAGCGCCTCCATCGTGGTGAAATAACCAAAGGTCACGGGGATCGCCAGGGGATCGCCGCGCCGCGCCGTGGCGACCGTCATCGCGCCGCCCGCTGCGACCATCGACCATGAGGCGGCTTCGCTCCAGCACATGCGGAACGCTCGCATGAAGATCTGGTGGCGCCAAGCCCTTGGGCAGGGCGCGTCGAACCCAAACCACTCAAAGCCGGTGGTCTGGCGCCGTGGCGATGAGTTTTCGGAGCAGGGCGAGCCGATGTTGCTTGCGCAGGCCGGGACCGACGACCGCGGCGCCATGGTCACGGGTCAGGCCAAGGCGGCCCCGGCCCGGCCTGCTTCTGCGCTCAGACCGTGACCGCCGCGCGGGCATAGCTTTGCAGCGGCGCGACCTCGATCTCCCCGTCGCGGCGGTTCCCGATGGCGCGCGACGCGGCGTCGGCGCCGGCGGCGGTGGTGTAGTAGG
>CAZRFB010000190.1:0-6346 GCA_964599185.1 uncultured Rhodobacterales bacterium
GGCGTGCTGAACCCGCTGGGGCTGAAATGCGGCCCGACGCTGGCGGCGGACGATCTGCTGCGGCTGATCGACCGGCTGAACCCCGCCAACGAGGCCGGTCGGCTGACGCTGATCGTGCGCGTCGGCGCGGGCAAGGTGGCCGGCCACCTGCCGGGCTGGATCCGCGCGGTCGAGCGCGAGGGGCGCAAGGTGGTGTGGTCCTGCGACCCGATGCACGGCAACACCATCAAGTCCGACAACGGCTACAAGACCCGCCCCTTCGACCGCGTGCTGGCCGAGGTGCGCGAGTTCTTCGCGGTTCACGCGGCGGAGGGCAGCTATGCGGGCGGCGTGCATGTCGAGATGACCGGCAAGAACGTCACCGAGTGCCTGGGGGGCATGCACAATCTGGCCGAGGCGGACCTCTCCAGCCGCTACCACACCGCCTGCGACCCGCGACTGAACGCCTCTCAGGCGCTGGAGCTGGCGTTTCTGGTGGCCGAGGAGCTCGACAAGACCGCCGCCGCTCCGCGCGCCGAAGCCGTCTGAGCCATGGCCGCCGTGCTGGTGCTGACGGCGGCGGGCTTCCTGCCCGACGCCGTCGCCGCAGCCGCCGTGCGCGCCGGCGGCGGGGATGCTTTCCGGCGGCTTGAGGCGCAGGCGGTCGAGGCCGATCTGCCTGACGCCGACCCCGCGCGGCTGGCGGCGGCGCGCGCGGCGCTGGACGGCGCGGCGGTGGACGCCAACATCGTCGCCGCCAAAGGCCGCGAAAAGCGGGTGCTGGTGGCCGACATGGACAGCACCATCATCGGCGTCGAGTGCATCGACGAGATCGCCGACTTCGCGGGCGTCAAACGCGAGGTCGCCGCGATCACCGAGGCCGCCATGCGCGGCGAACTGGATTTCGAGGCCGCGCTGACCGCCCGCGTCGCGCTGCTCAAGGGGCTGGACGCCGCCGTTCTGGAGCAGGTCCAGGCGCTGCGGGTGCGGCTCAACCCCGGCGCGGCGACGCTGGCGCGGACCATGGCGGCGCGCGGCGCGGCGACGGCGCTGTTGTCGGGGGGCTTCACCTTCTTCACCCGGCAGGTGGCGGCGCAGGCCGGTTTCGCCGAGCATCGCGCCAACACGCTTGAGTTTCGCGACGGCAAGCTGACCGGCGCCGTCATCCCGCCGATCTTCGGGCGCGCGGGAAAGCTGGCGGCGCTGGAGGCGCTGTGCGCCGGGGCCGGGTGCGCGCCCGCCGACGCGCTGGCGGTGGGCGACGGCGCCAACGATCTGGCGATGGTCGCGGCGGCTGGCCTGGGCGTGGCGTATCGCGCGAAACCCGCGCTGGCGCAGGCGGCGGGCGCGCGCATCGATCACGCAGATTTGACCGCGCTGCTGCACCTTCAGGGCGTGCCGCGCGCCGCATGGGTGGGCGCCTGACGGCTTCGTGATGGATTGCGCGCGCCCGGCGCCCTATCTCTCGGGGCGCATCAGATGGGAGCGCGCGCCATGAACGTCATCCACCGGCCCGACTGGGCGATCCCCGAAAGCGCGGTCACGCCCGAGGCGGTGTTTCTCGACCGCCGCGCCGTTTTGCGGGCGATGGGTCTGGGCGCGGGCGCGGCGGCGCTGGGCGCGGGCGGCGCGCTGGCTGCGGAGGGGCCTGCGGCATGGCCCGCGCCGGTGACGACCAACCCCGATCACGCCGACGCGGGCCGCCCGGCGACGCCGGAAAAGATCAACGCGCAATACAACAACTTCTACGAATTCGGCAGCCACAAGCAGATCTACGCCGCCGCCGAGCGGCTGAAAACCGAGGGCTGGACCGTCAAGGTCGATGGCCTTGTGGAAAAGCCTTTCGAGATCTCCACCGACGACCTGATCGCGCAGATGCCGGTCGAGGAGCGCATCTCGCGCCACCGCTGCGTCGAGGCGTGGTCTATGGTGGCGCCGTGGATCGGCTTTCCGCTCAGGGCGCTGGTGGACAAGGCCGCGCCGCTGGCGTCGGCGAAGTTCGTGCGCTTCGAGACCTTCCTCGACCCCGACACCGCGCGCGGCCAGCGCCAGCACTGGTATCCCTGGCCTTACGTCGAGGGGCTGACCATCGCCGAGGCGACCAACGAGCTGGCGTTCATGGTGGTCGGCGCCTATGGCAAGCGGCTGCACAACCAGTTCGGCGCGCCGATCCGGCTGCATCTGCCTTGGAAATACGGCTTCAAGTCGATCAAGTCGATCACGCGCATCTCGTTTGTCGAGGCGCGCCCGGTGAGTTTCTGGGAAGGCTTGCAAAGCGCCGAGTACGGTTTTTGGGCCAACGTGAACCCGGCGGTGAGCCACCCGCGCTGGAGCCAGGCGACCGAGCAGGTTCTCGGCGGAGACGCGCGCATTCCCACCCAGCTGTTCAACGGCTATGGCGCGCAGGTGGCGGCGCTATACGCGGGGCTTGAGGCGACGGAGGGCGAGCGGCTCTGGCGCTGACCGCGCCGCGCCGTTTATTGCGCTGCGGCGCGGCGCGCCGTTGATTGCGCAGGCGCGATGTGGCACCTGCTGCGCTGTCGCATGGGCGCGGCGCAGGCGAGGACGGGGGGCGGAATGAGCGATTTCAGCAAGGCGCGCGAGGCGATGGTGGACAGCCAGGTGCGCCCGTCCGACGTGACGCGCTTTTCGATCATCGCCGCCATGCTCGACGTGCCGCGCGAAAAGTTCGTCCCGCGCGCCCATCGCGCGGTCGCCTACGCCGACGCGCAGGTCCCGCTGGCGCCGGGCCGCGTGCTGCTGGATGCGCGCACCTTCGCCAAGATGCTGGAGGCGGCGGAGATCGGCGCGGACGACGTGGTGCTCGATATCGGCGCGGGCTATGGCTATTCCTCGGTGGTGGCCGCGCGCATCGCGGCGGCGGTGGTGGCGCTGGAGGAGGACGAAACCCTTTCCGCCCATGCCGCCGAGCTGATCCCCGGCGCGGGCGCGCATACCGTGATCGTCGAGACCGGGCCGCTGACGGCGGGCGCGGCTGCGGCGGGTCCCTACGACGTCATCCTCGTCGAGGGCGCCGTGGAAAAGGTTCCCGAGGCGCTGCTGGCGCAGCTCAAGGATGGCGGGCGGCTGGTCGCCATTGTCATGGACGGGCCGGTCGGCAAGGCGCAGGTGTTCACCCGCGCCGGAGAGACCGTATCCGCGCGTTGGGCCTTCGACGCCGCCGCCCCGCTGTTGCCCGGATTCGACGTTGCAAAAACGTTTGCATTCTAGAAGCCCGTTTGCGCTTGCCCTTCTGCGGGATGCGCGTAGCGTCTCACGCAAAACGTCAACATGGGGCAGTGCATCATGCAGAAAACATACCTGAGGCGCAGCGTCGCCGTCGCGGCGCTGGCGGTTGGTCTGGCGACGTCCGCGGTGCGCGCCGACACGCTGGCGCAGGCGCTTGAGTCGGCGTATGAGACAAATCCGGAGTTGATTTCCGCCCGCGCGGCGCTGCGCGCCACGGATGAGAACGTCAATCAGGCGCGCGCCGGGCTTCGGCCCAACGTTTCCGCCACTTTCGACTACGGCGTCGATTATACGGCAGGCAGTCGCGGAACAGATACAGGCGATGATCCCTTCAGCGCATCGCTGAATGCGACACAGCCGCTCTATGATGGCGGTCGCACACAGAATTCTGTTCGTGGACGGATCGCCGATGTTTCCGCAGCGAGAGCGCGCCTGAGTTCTCTTGAGCAGCAGATACTGTTGCAGACCGTCACGGCGTATGTGGATGTGCTGCGCGATCAGGAGTTCGTGCGGCTGGCGGAAAACAACGTGCGCGTGATCAATGAGCAGTTGCGCGCGTCGCGGGATCGCTTCGAGGTCGGCGAAGTGACGCGCACGGACGTCAGCCAGGCGGAGGCGCGGCTCGCTGACTCCCGCACGAACCTGAGCGTCTCGACGGGTCGGCTGGAGCGCTCGAAGCAGAACTATCGCGAGGTGGTCGGCGCCGAACCGCAGAACCTCGCCCGGCAGCCCCCCCTGCCGCCGCTGCCGCAGTCGATGGAGGAGGCGGTGCGCCTTGCTCTTGAAAACCACCCCGAAATGATCGCCACGCGCTTTGATGAAACATCGGCGTCGCGCGACGTGAAGGCGGAGATCGGCGGATTGCTGCCGCAAGTCGCGCTCCTCGCTCGCGTCGGCTACAATCAGGATGCGTTGTTCGGGGGCGACAGCATCGACGGAAGCGACGCAAGCGTCGCCGTGCGCGCGACCATTCCGCTCTACCAGTCAGGCGCTCAATACAGCCGGGTCAGGCAGGCGCAGGCGCTTGCGAGCCGCGCGCGCGCCGACATCACCACGCAGGCGCGCCAGCGGCAGCGTCTGGCGGAGGCCGCCTGGACCGAACTTGTCGTGGCGCGCGCCAACATCGTGTCCACCCGCGAACAGGTTGACGCATCGCAGCTCGCCTTCGATGGCGTGCGGGAGGAGGCGCTGGTCGGCTCCCGCACCACGCTCGACGTGCTCGACGCTGAGCAGGAATTGCTCGACGCGCGCGTTCGCGTGGTCGATTCGCTGCGCAACGAATATGTCGCCGCCTATGGTCTGCTCTCGGCCATCGGCGCGCTGACGGCGGCAGACCTCAGCCTTACGGTCGTCGCCTATGATCCGGAAGTGAATTATGCAGAGAACAACGCACGGTTGTTCGGTTTTGCGCAGACGCAAGATACGGTGTGGGAGGAGCTTTGGCGCCCGTGACCGCCGCCTTGTGGAGTTGAGCGCATGACCGACAGCCGCCCGCGCAACGATGCCGCCATGGCCGAGATCCTCGCCTCGATCCGCCGGATTGTCGCCGACGAAGACCGGCTCGGCGCGCAGGCCAGTCCCGTCGAGGCAGAGGGCGATGTGCTGGTCCTGACGCGGGAGATGCGCATCGACGCGGATGAGGAGGGCGCGGACTGGTCTCCCGAGGCGCCGCCTCAGCCGTCCTATGCGGTGAAGCCCTCGGCGCCAGGGCGCGCGCCGTTCGCCATTGGCGCAGCACCCGTCTCGGCGCCGCCCGCCGAGGGGCCGGAGGCGGAACTTTCGGTCGATGAGGCGGCGGTGGTGGACATCGCCCGCATCGTGCTGCGCGACGAATTCGAGGGCGCGTTCGGGCGCAACCTCACTGAGCAGATCACGCAGCTTGTGCGCGCGGAGGTCGCCCGCGCGCTGGCCGAACAGGGCCGCGCGCGGGAGTAGGGTTTCAGAGCTGCGAGACGACCACCGAGCGCAGCCCGCCATAGCCGTTGAACTGCGTCGCGGTCACCGAGCCATAGGCGCCCATGCCGTCGAACACGAAGAAATCGTCCTCGGCGACATCGGCGGGGGCCTGCGCCTCGCCGGGCAGGCGGTCCATCGAATCGCAGGTCGGCCCGAACAGCACCGCCGGGCGCGGCGCGCCGGTGCGCGGCATCCCCTCGGCGTCGAGCACGCGGAAGCTGTGGGTGCGGCCCAGCACCGGGAACTCGTCGAGCGCGCCATAGATGCCGTCGTTCAGAAAGATCGCGCCGTCCTCGCGCACCAGCTTGACGCCGGCGGCCAGCGCCATGCAGCCCGACACCATGCCGCGCCCCGGTTCGCACACCAGCGCCGGGCCGTCGGCCCCGAACGCCGCGTCGCGCGCGGCGCCGATCTCGGCGAAGATCGCGTCGAGATCGAAGCTTTCGCCATAGAGCGCGCCGGGAAAGCCGCCGCCGACGTTCAGCCGGTGCAGCGTCACGTCCGCCGCCTTCGCGATCTCGGCGGCGCGGTGGATGTAGGAGACCCAGGCCTGCGCGCTCTCGCACTGGGTGCCGGGGTGGAAGGTGAGGCTGGCCACCATGCCCTCGTCGCGCGCGCGGCGCAGCAGGGCGGCGGCCTTCTCCGGGTCGGCGCCGAACTTGGAGCCGAAATCATACGCCGCGCCCTTGACCGGCAGGCGAAAGCGCACGGAAATTTCGATCTGTTCTGCGGGCGCCGCCTCGGCGGCGGCCACCGCCAGCAGCTTGTCCATCTCCACCGTGCTGTCCACCGAGAAGGTGCGCACGCCATGGCCGAGCGCAAAAGCGATCTCGCCGCGCGACTTGGCGGGGTTGTGGTAGTGCAGCGCCGCCTCGGGGTCGAGCCGGCGGATCAGCTCGATCTCCGCAGGGGAGGCGACGTCATAGGCGTGCACGCCGGCCGAGATCAGCGTCATCAGCACCGCTGGTTCGCTGTTGGCCTTCACCGCGTAAGTGACCAGTCCGGGAAACCCGTCGAGAAACCGTTTCGCGCTGGCCGTCAATTCGGCGGGCGCGAAAAAAAGCACCGGCGCATCGGGGCGCTCGGCGGCAAGGTAAGCTTCGGGGGAGCGCCAGATCGCGGCGGGCGTGGACATTGGATTGGGGGTTCCCTTCAGTTTGGA
>CAZRFB010000191.1:0-3781 GCA_964599185.1 uncultured Rhodobacterales bacterium
GCGCTGGGGCGGCTTGAGGAGGGCGAGCAGATCGCCGAAGGCGCCGCCCCCGCCGCGCCGCAGGCCACCGCGACCGCGCTGGGCATGACGCTTCAGGCGCTCGACGCCGACGTGCGGGCGGAACTGGGCCTCGCCGACGATGTGTCGGGCGTGGTGGTGAGCGCCGTGGAGGCCGACAGCGTGGCCGAGGCCAAGGGCGTGCTGCCCGGCGAGGTGATTATTGAGGCGGGGCAGGAGAAGGTGACGACGCCCGCCGACGTGCTGGCGCGCATCAAGGCGGCGCGCGCGGAAAACCGCGGCTCGATCCTGCTGCTGGTGCAGAACGCGGGCGGCCTGCGCTTCGTGGCGCTGGCGCTGGAGTGACGCGCGGGCGGTTGGGGCGATCCCGGTCGAGGGGGCCCGCTCAGGCGGCGGCGCGCTCCTCCAGCCATGCCTCGATGCGCCACGCCAGCCGCTTCCAGTGCGGGTCGATCGGCGCGCCGTGCGCCATGTCGGCCAGCACGTCGGTTTGCGCGCGATAGGCGAAGGCGTTCGCCACCAGATCCGACATCGGGATGAAGGCGTCGCGCTCCCCGATCAGCGCCAGCGCGGGCGTGCGGCGGTCTGACAGCCAGGTTGGCAGCCAGTTCGGCAGATCCCATGTCATCGCATCGAGCAGCGCCAGCGGGCTTTCCGGCGTTGGCGGCGCGGCCACCTTGCGCACCCAGTCGTCCGGCGCCGCATCGGTGAACAGCGCCTGACGCGCCGACGCCACGCCCAGCAGCCCGCCGGCCCCCGCCTGCGCCAGAATCAGCGCCGCCAGCACCTTGGGGCGCTGCGCCGACAACCGCCACAGCGACGGCGCGATGCCGTATGGTCCGGGCGAGCCGACCAGAATCAGTCCCGCCATGCGGCGCTCCGCCGCCAGATGCTGGGCGACCAGACCGCCCAGCGAATGGCCGATCACGACCGGCGCGCCGCCCAGTTCATCCGCCGCCGCCCGCGCCGCCGCCACATAATCGCGCAGCCGCGCGCCGCGCCGCCCCGGCGCGGCGGGCGGCGACAAGCGCGGCGCGGCGACCCGGCGCCCGCGCGCCGCGAACCACGGCGCGACAAAGCGCGTCCAGATCTCTGGCCCGCCGAAGGCGCCGTGGAGAAAAAGCATCGGCGCGGTGGTGATGTCGTGGCTGCTCATGGCGGCGTCTCGCAATAGGGTCGGGGCGCCAGCATAGCGCGATGGTGCATCGCAGCACAGAGCGCGCCGCGTCGCGTTGCGGGGGCGCCCTGCGCCGGGTTTCGGGGGCGCGCCGCGCCGCGTTGCGGGGGCGCGCCGCGCCGGGGCGCCGGATGCGATGCGCGGCTGCGCCTTGTAATGCCCCCCCGAACATGACATATCAGAGGGGCTACGTTATTCGACACTTGAACTTCTCCGTCTCTGTCAGGCGCAGTCTTCAATGTCCGACTGACCGCGCCGAGCCGTCGCATATTGCGGGCGGTAGATTGAGGAGACGATCACATGGCTTCAGGCACTGTGAAGTGGTTCAACGCCACCAAGGGTTTCGGTTTCATCCAGCCGTCGAACGGCGGGCAGGATGTGTTCGTGCACATCTCGGCCGTCGAGCGCGCCGGTCTGTCGTCGCTGAACGACGGCCAGAAGCTTGAGTACCAGATCGAGAGCGACCGCAATGGCCGCAGCTCGGCCGCGTCGCTCGTTCTGATCGACTGATCCGAACAGCATCGCCACGATTGGCCCGGTCCGCCCCTTGCGGGGTGGACCGGGCCTTCTTTTTTTTCGACCCTATGAAACGAACGACATGAAACACGAACTTGCTCAGGAAAAGGCCGACATGATCGGTCGCCTGTCCCCCGACGCCCGCATGAGCTGGGCGCGCGACGTGCTGCGTCAGCGCGCGGCGCTGTCTGCGGGGCTTGCGATCAGCGGCCCATGGATGGTGCGCCGCGCCGAGGCGATCATCGCCCGCGCCGCGACGGAGTGACCGCGCGCGCCGGGCCGCAAGGCCCTGGCGGCGCATGACAACAAGGAGGTGGACGACATGGCCAAGGTGAAACAGGCGCCGCAGAAAGGCGCCACCCATGCGCGCAAGGTCCGCCTCACCAAACAGCCCGCGCCGACGGCGTGGTTCGCCGAAGTGGACGGCGCGCCGCTGCCGGTGGCGTTGCAGCAATGGGCGCGCTTCGGCGCCGGCTCGAACAGCTACAGCGATCCGCTGACGCTGGAGGGGCGCGGCGCGACGCCGCGCTCGCCGGAATATTTCAGCGCGCTGCGCGACGGCGTGGTGGTGCTGGCGCGCGCGCATGTGGTGAAAGACGCCAAGGGCGAGGACGCGATCAAGCGCGAGGGCTGGATCGGCCTTTACCGCGTCGCCAATGTCGAGGCGTCCGACGCGGGCGTGAGCTTCGACTTCGTGGAGCGGCTAGCGACGTTCTGAACGCCGCTTCAGCCTTCGTATTTCTCCACCTTCTGGTCGATGGCGCCGAAAATCGAGCGGTCGGCGACATCGTTCATCTCGATTCGCACCCGGTCGCCGAAGCGCAGGAACGGTGTGCGCGCCGCGCCGTGCAGCAGCGTCTCGACCACCCGCAATTCGGCAAGACAGGAATAGCCCCGCCCGCCTTCGCTGATCGGCGCGCCGGGTCCGCCGTCGGGCGCGCGGTTGCTGACCGTGCCGCCGCCGACGATCGACCCCGGCCCCAGCGGACGGGTGCGCGCCGCGTGCGCGACAAGCTGGGCGAAGTCGAAGACCATGTCGTTCCCCGCCTCCGCGCGTCCCTGCGGCGCGCCGTTGAGATCGACGTGCAGCGGGCGGTGAACCCGGAATTCGCGCCATGCGGCGCCCAGCTCGTCCGGCGTCACCGCGACCGGCGAAAAGGCGGTCTGCGGCTTGCTTTGCAGAAAGCCGAATCCCTTCGCGAGCTCCGCCGGCGCCAGCCCGCGCAGCGACACGTCGTTGACCAGCATCACCAGCAGGATCGCGGCGCCCGCCGCCTCGGCGCTGGCGCCCATGGCGACCGGGCCGGTGACCACGGCGATCTCGCCCTCCATGTCGATGCCCCAGGCCTCGTCGGCCAGAGAGATCGGCGCGCGCGGCGCGAGGAAACAGTCTGAACCGCCCTGATACATCAGCGGCGTCTCCCAGAAGCTTTCCGGCAGCGCGGCGCCGCGCGCGCGACGGGTCAGCTCGACGTGGTTCACATAGGCCGAGCCGTCGGTCCAGCTATGGGCGCGCGGCAGCGGGCTGAGCGCGTCACGCTCGCGAAACCGCTCCGACGGCGCCGCCTCCAGCGCCAGATCGCGGCTGAGCGCGGCCAGTTGCGGCCCCGCGCGCTCCCAATCGTCCAGCGCCGCCTGCAACGTGGGCGCGATGCGCCGCGCGTCGGTGCAATGCGCCAGATCCCTGGTCACGACCACCAGCCGACCGTCGCGCGTTCCGTCGTTCAGGCTTGCGAGCTTCACGCCATTCCCCCCTGCGCCACGCCCCCTCGCGCGGCGGTTGTTCACCCGGCGCTTACCGGCAACGTCAGCTTGACCCCGTTCAACGGCGCCGTCGAGAGGGTCGTGACGGTTTTGCGGCGGCCCGCGCCCGCATGACGCGGTTGCGCGGCGCGGACTGCGCGCTAGGGTGTGTTGCGGTGCAACATGAAAGGAGCGCGCCATGGCGCAGCTTTTGGGCGGGCTGAGGGTGATCGAGAGCGCGGCGTTCGTCGCGGCGCCGCTGGCGGGGATGACGCTGGCGCAGATGGGCGCCGACGTGATTCGCATCGACCGGCTGGAGGGCGGGCT
>CAZRFB010000192.1:0-6974 GCA_964599185.1 uncultured Rhodobacterales bacterium
CGGCCCATCTCCACCGTCACCGCCCCCGCCGCTGCGGCGCCGAGGGTCCAGAGCAGCGCCGCAGCCGCCAGGCGCCGCATCGGCGCTTCAGTCCGGCGTCAGCGCGAAGGTCCACACCGCGCCGCCCGGCGGCGTGGACGCCAGCCGCTCGTCGCCGGAGAACAACGCATAGACCGCGCCGCCGCCGTTCAGCACCGTGATGTATTGGCGGCCGTCCATCGCCCAGGCGACCGGCTGGCCGACGATGCCCGAGCCGGTCTGGAACCGCCACAGCGGCGCGCCGGTCGCGGCGTCGAACGCCTCGAACTCGCCGGTCTGGGCGCCGGTGAACACCAGCCCGCCCGCCGTGGAGAGCACCCCGGCGAAACGCGGGATGTCGCTGGGGGCCTCCCAGCGCGCCTTGCCGGTCAGCGGGTCGATGGCGCGCAGCGACCCGCGCGGCCCCTCCGGCCAGACCCAGGCGAAATCGGCGCCGAAATAGAAGGTTCCGGCGCGGTATTGCGGCGCGACGGCGGTGTAGTCCATGCCGATGTTGAGGGTGTTGGCGTAGGCGAGGCCAAGCTCGGGGTTGAAGGCCATCGGCGACCAGTTCTTGCCGCCGAACGCCGAAGGCCAGAACTCGACCCGCGCGCCCGACCGCGCGGCGGCGGCCAGCGGCGTCTCGTTCGGCCGCCCGGTCGCCAGATCGACCGACGTCGCCCAGTCCACGCGGTCCACGAAAGGATTGGCCGCGAGCAGCGCGCCGGTCTCGCGGTCGAGCACATAGAAGAACCCGTTGCGGTTGGCCTGCATCACCACCCGGCGCGGCGCGCCGTCCACGCTCAGCGTCGCCAGCACCAGCTCATTGGTCCCGTCATAGTCGAACGGATCGTTCGGCGTGAACTGGTAGTGCCATTTGATCGCGCCGGTGCCGGGGTCGAGCGCCAGCATCGAGCCGGTGTAGAGGTTGTCGCCGGGGCGCACGCCCGCGTTCCAGGGCCCCGCGTTGCCCACGCCCCAATAGACCGTGTCGAGCGCGGGATCGTAGGAGCCGGTCAGCCACGCCGGCCCGCCGCCGAAGCGCCAGGCGTCGCCGCCGTCCCGCCAGGTCTCCGACCCCGGCTCGCCCGGCGCGGGCACGGTGTAGGTGCGCCACAGATGCGCGCCGCTCGCCGGATCCCAGCCGTCGATGAAGCCGCGCACGCCGTATTCGCCGCCTGAGACGCCGGTGATCAGCACGCCGTTCGCGATCAGCGGCGCCACGGTCATCGAATAGCCGTCCTTGAAGTCGATCGCCCGCCGCCGCCAGATCTCCGCCCCGGTCGCCGCGTCGAGCGCGACCACATGGGCGTCGAGCGTGGTGCGAAACAGCCTGCCCTCCAGCATCGCCAGCCCCCGGTTGACGACGCCGCAGCAGGCGACGCGCGGCGTCTCGGCGGGATAGTCGAGCATCGCCTTCCAGATCTGGCGCCCGGTCAGCGCGTCGAGCGCCACCGTGGCCTGATGGGTGGTGACGTAGAGCACGCCGTCCTTCAGCAGCGGAAAGCTCTCCTGCCCGCGCGTGTCGGCGAGGCTGTAGCTCCAGACCGGCGCCAGCCGCTTCACCGTCTCGCGGTTGATCTGGTCGAGCGGACTATGGCGGCGCAGGTCATAGCTGCCGCCATAGGTGAGGATCGCGGCGGGATCATCCCCGCTGCGCGCGATGTCCTGCAGGCTTTGCGCCGTCAGCGCGACCGGCGCGGCGATGCACGCGGCGAAAACGGCGGCGGATGAAAACCGGATCGCGGGCGTCATCGGCGGCCTCCGGATATGGGGCTTGCCCTGCGCCTTCGCAGCGCGCGCCATGCGAAAATACGTATCTCGAAGCGTGCGCCCTCGGCTCGCCAGCGTCAACGCACAAGAGCGGCTGCGGCGGCGCGTCACGCGAGATGGTGGATGCGCGCCTCCGGCGCCGCCTCGCGCGCGATCTCCACCACATGGGCGTGGTGGGTGAGGCAGATCACCTGACCGGCGCGCGCCATGTCTGACAGCACGCGCAGCGTGGCCATGGTGCGCGCGTCGTCGAAGGTCTCCAGGATGTCGTCGGCCCAGAACGGCGGCGGCGGCCGGGTGGCGGCGACCTCGCGATAGCCCGCGACGCGCAGCGCCAGATAAAGCTGATGCCGCGCGCCTTTCGACAGGTCCGGCGCCGTCTTGCTGGCGCCGTCGGCGCTCAGCGCGATCAGCGTCTCGGTCTCGCCCTCGCGGCGGGCGGCCAGCCGCGCGTGGCGCCCGCCGGTGATCGCGGCGAAGGCGTCGGAGGCGGCGCGCAGCATGCCGCTGCGGTGGGTCTCGCGATAGGCGTCCAGCCCCCGCGCCACCAGCGCGGCGCCGATGCGGCGGCGCAGATGGGCGCGGGCCTCGTCCTCGATCGCGATCAGCAGCGTGGCGCGGCGCGCCGCCAGCCGCGCCGCCGCCTCGTCGCCGCCCACCGCCGCCACCGCGTCCGCCGCGCGCGCGGCCTCGGCGGCGAGCTGGGCGATGCGCGGGTCGAGCGCCTCGGCCTGCGCGCAGGCGGCGGCGCGGTCGGCCTCCAGCGCGGGCGCGTCGGCGTCGGCCAGCGCCGCCTCGGCTGCGGCGGGATCGGACACGCGCAAGGTGGCGGCGATCTCCTGCGCCTCGGCGGCGATGCGCGCGTCCAGCTCGGCGCGCCGCGCCGCGCCCTCCATCCGCGCGCCCGCCTCGGGCAGGGTCGCGGCCTGGGCGAGCGCGAGAAACGCGTCGCGGTCGCGGATGTGGGCGCGCAGGGCTTCGTCGAGGGCGCGCAGCGCCGTCTCGCTGGCGTCGAGCGCGTCCTGTTTCGCGTCGCGCGCGGTCTGCTGGCGCTGCGCCCCGGCGACGCGGGCGCGCAGCGCCGGGTCGGCCGCCGCCGCGTCGCCCGCGATCCCCGCCTCGGCGGCCAGCGCCGTGATCGCGGCGGCGTAGGCGCGGCGGTCGGCCTCCATCGCCGCCACCCGCTCGGCGAGCCGGTCGCGCGCCTCACGCGCGGGCGCCAGTTGGTCGAGCAGCGGCAGCGCCTCGCGCACCGTCTCCAGCGCCGGACAGCCGCCGCCCGCGCCCAGCCATGTGTCGGCGCAGGCGGCGGCGAAGCGGGCGCGCCAGTCCTGCTCCGCCAGCGCGGCGGCGGCGTGGGCGGCCTCGGCGGCGGCGCGGTCGCGCAGCAGCGCGGCGTGGGCTGCGCGGGCGCGCGCCGCCTCGCGCGCCGTCTCGACCGCGGCGCGGGCGTCGCGCAGCAGCCGCGCGACCGGCGCCGAAACGTCGGCGGCGACGCCAGCAGCGCCCAGCGCCGCGACAAGGCGCGCGCGGGCCGCGTCGCGCGCCGCCGTCGCCGCCGCAAGCGCGCCGCGCGCGGCGCGCAGGGCGTCCGCCTGCGTCAGCGCGGCGGCGCGGGCGGCGAGCCAGTCGCGCAACCGGAACGGCGTCGGCGCGGTCGGCGCGAAGGGCGCCAGCGCGGCGCAGGCGGCGGCGATCTCGGCGGCCAGCGCGTCGCGCGCCTGGGTCGCGCGGGTCAGCGCGGCGGCGGCGGCGTCGCGGTCGGCGCTGGCGCGGGCCTCGGCCTCCGCCAGCTCGGCCAGCCGCGCGCGGGCGTCGGCGGCGCCGAGACGGGCTTCTCCGGCGGCGTCATCGCGGCGCAGCGCGGCCTCGAAGGCGTCGGCGCTGGCGGCGTCAAGCGCGGCGCGGTGCGCGGCCCACAGCGCCTCGCGCGCGGCGCGCAGGGCGGCGACGTCGTCCAGTCCCAGCGCGGCGCCGCTGTCGCGCAGCGCGGCGCGCGCGGCGGCGAGGCGGGCGCGCTCGGCCTCGCGCTCGGCCAGCGTCTCGGCGCGGCGGGCGCGCTCGGCGTCGGCCTGCGGCGCCGTCAGCGTCCAGCGCGCCACGTCCTCGGCGGCGGGCGACGACAGGCGGGCGAGCGCCTCTGCGGCCTCCGGCCCAAGGTTCAGCGCGGCGAGACTGTCGGCCAGCGCCTGCGCGCAGGCCGCCTCGGCGGTTGCGGCGCGCGCCGCGCCCGCGTCGGCGTCGGCCTCGCCGATCTCATCGACCAGCGCGGCCAGCGCGGCGACCGCTTCGGGCGCCGTCTCCGGCGGCGGCGCCGCGGCCTGCGCCAGCCGCGCCGCCGCCTGCGCCAGCGTCGCCGCCGCCGTCTCCAGCCGCGCCGCGACGCCGGAGCGTTCCTCGATCAGCGCGCGCAGGGCGCCGGTCGCCTTCGGCCCCAGGATCAGACGCGCCGGATCCGACGCCTCGGGCTGGCCCAGCCGCGCCAGCAGCGCGGCCAGCGCGCGCCCGGCGTCGGCCAGCTCCGCGCGCCGTTTCGGCAGGTCCTCGGCGGCGGTGGCGTCGCGGGCGCGCAGCGCATCGAGCGCGGCCAGCCGGTCGACCAGCGCCAGCGCCGCCGCGTCGGGCGTGATCGCGTCGCGCTCGGCGGTCAGCCGGACGATGTCGGCCTCCAGCGTCTCAAGCCGCGTGGCGAACGCGGTGGCGTCGGTGGAGAGCCGCGCGAAGGTTTCGCGCCAGCCGGGCGGCGGGGCGAAGCCGGGCAGACCGGCGCGCTCGGCGCGCAGGGCGCGCAAGCCCGGCAGGCGGCGCAGCGCGGCCAGCTGCGCCTCCAGCGCGCGCGCGCTTGCGTCGGCGTCGCGGCGCCGGGTCTGCGCCTGGGTCAGCGCCGCCGCCGCCGCGTCGCGCGCCTTGATCCGCCGCGCATAGTCGTCGGCGCGCACGTCCAGCGCCTCGGCCTGGTCGCGCAGCGCGTCAAGCGCGGCCTTCATCTCCGCCAGCCCGGTCTTGCGCTTGCCCTTGGCGTGAAAGGCGTCGGCCCCGGCGCGCAGCGCGTCGAGCGTGCGGCCCATCCGCGACAGGCCCGCCGTGGCCGAGAACAGCAGCGCGCCCAGCTCTCCCCGGCTCGCCAGAATGCTGTCGCCGCCCTCCTCCAGGGTCGCGTCGTCGAGCGAGAACATCGTCCGGTGCGTGGCGCGGTCGATCCCGGCCAGATCGGCGGCGAACAGCGCGTCGTCGAGCGGGCGGTCGTCGGGGCCGCGCAGCGTGTCGCGCACGCCCTTGACGCGCGCAAGCTGTCGCGCGCCGCCGGCCAGCGTCACCGTCGCGCCGACGCGCATCGCGTCATAGGGGTGCAGAAAGGCGTAGCGGCTGCGCGGCTCGATGCCGTAGAGCAGGTCGAGCCACGCCGCCATCGCGGTCGATTTGCCGGCCTCGTTGGCGCCGAACACGATGTGCAGGTCGGGGCCGTCAACGGGCGCCGGGCCGAAGTCGAGCGCGTGATCGGTGAAGCGGCCATAGCGGGTGAGGTCGAGCCGGTCGAGGCGCATCAGGCGTCGCCCTCCGCGTCAACCCCGGCGTCCGCCCCGGCGCCCCCCGCCGCGCCCCCCGCCGCGCCGCGCAGATGCGCCAGCACCTCCGCCGCGCCTTCGCGCGCCAGCGCCGCCACGCTGGCCGCCACGGCGGCCTCGTCTGCGCCCAGCATCGCGCGCAGCTCGCGCGGCAGGGCGGCGCACAGCGCGGCGGCGATCTCGCCCGCCTCGGCGGCGGCGGCCTCGCCGGGCAGGATCTCGGTCTCGATCAGGCGGCGCAGCGCATCAAAGCCCGCGCCGTCCGGCGCGGCTGCGGCGTCGGGGGGCGCGGCGTCGATCCCGACGCGCTCGATCCAGACGCCGCCCAGCGCCTCGCCCGCCCGGCGCGCCTCCTCCGCCAGCAGATCGGCGTCGCGCCGGATCGCCCAGGCCAGCGGCGTCGCCCCGGTCACGCGCAGCCGCGCCACCAGATGCGCGGCGTCGGTCTGCGCCCGCGCCTGCGCCAGAAGCGCGCCCAGGGCCCCGACCAGCGCGCGCCAGTCCGCCACGCCGGTCGCGTCCAGATCCAGCCGCGCGAACTGCGCCAGCGCCGTGGGGCGGAAATCAAGCGTCACGCCGCCGTCGTCGGCCACCGTGACCAGCGTCGCGCCCTTCGCCCCCGCCTCGTTCACGTCGCGGCCCTGCGGCATTCCCGCCATCACCACCGCGCACGGCCCCTCCCAGACGGCGCGGGCGTGGATATGGCCAAGCGCCCAATAGCGAAAGCCGCTGCTCTGCAGATCGGCCAGCGCGCAGGGCGCATAGACGTCGTGGCCGGGGGCGCCGTTCAGGCTGGTGTGCATCAGCCCGATGTTGACCGCGCCCGCCACCGGCGCGCGATATTTCGGCAGCAGGCTTTCGGGCGCTTGCGGCTGCGCGAAGCTGACGCCGTGGATCGCCACTTGCGGGCCGCTCCCGGGCGCGATCTCGACCACCCCGGCGCGGGCGCCGAACACCGTCACGCTGTCGGGCAGCACCAACTCGCGCGTGATGCGCGACAGCGCGTCGTGGTTGCCCCGGATGATGAACGTGCGCACGCCCGCCGCGTGCAGCTTTCCCAGCTCGTCGGCGAGAAACCGCGCGGTCTTCATCGAGGTCTGCGCGCCGTCATACAGATCGCCCGCGATCAGCAGCGCATCGACGTTCTCCGCCAGGCACAGGGCGATCACGGCGGAAAACGCCTGCCGCGTCGCCGTGTCGATCAGCGCCGCCAGCGCCGGATCGCGCAGCGCCAGCGAGCGCAGCGGCGAATCGAGGTGCAGATCGGCGGCGTGGACGAAGCGGAACGGCATCGGACGCGGCGCCTCCTTGTCTGGGACGCGGCGACTATCGCGCGCAATCGCGCCGCTTACAAGATATAAATGATCGAAATCCGCGCCGCAGCGGGCGCGCGGCGCGGGATCGCGCGCGCGCCTGTCTCCGACTCAGCCCGCTGCCGCCGCCTCAGCCCGCGCGCACCAGCGCCTCATAGGCGCTCACCATGTCGCGCGTCATCTGGCCGACCTCGAAGCGATACGGCCCGATCTCGGCGACCGGCGTCACCTCGGCGGCGGTGCCGGTGAGGAAGCACTGCTGAAAACCCTCCATCTCGCCCGGCTCGATATGGCGCTCGACCAC
>CAZRFB010000193.1:0-8413 GCA_964599185.1 uncultured Rhodobacterales bacterium
GCAGGCCCGCCGCGCCCGCGCGGGCGAATTGCTCAAAGGTCTGCTGCGCCGCGCCCTTGAGCAGCGCGCCGTGGTAGGGCGCCATCAGCATGATCATGCTCGCGCCCATCGCCGCCGCCTGACGCCCGCGCGCCACGACGATGTCGGTGGAGAAATGCGAGCAGGTGACGATCACCGGAACCCGGCCCGCGACGTGCTCCAGGCAAAGCCGGGTCAGCGTCTCGCGCTCGGCGTCCGACAGCAGGAACTGCTCGGAATAGTTGGCGAGGATGCAGATCCCGTCCACGCCTTGCGCGATCATGCAGTCGAGCACGCGCTTCATGCCGTCGGGGTCGAGCGCGCCGTCGTCGTGAAACGGGGTCGGCGCCACCGGCCAGATGCCGCTGTAGGGTTTCATGCTCATCCTGTCGTCACCACGCCGCCGTCGATCACAAGGGCCTGTCCGGTCATCATCCGCGACGCCTCCGAGGCGAGAAACAGCGTTCCCGCCACGATGTCGCGCGGCGCGAGACGCTCCTTGAGGCACTGGCGCTCAAGGTGGGCGGCCAGCGACTCCGGGTCGGCCCAGAGGTCGAGCTGGCGCTCGGTCAGCACCCAGCCGGGGACCAGCGCGTTCACCCTGATCCGATCCGGGCCAAGCTCGCGCGCCAGGCTGCGCGTCAGCCCGGTGATCGCGGCCTTGGCGGTCGCATAGACCGGATAGCCGGCGTTGCCCATCATGTAGGAGACCGAGGAGAAGTTGACGATCGACCCGCCGCCCATCGCCTTCATCCCCGGCGCCGCCTTTTGCGCGGTGAAGAAATGCGGGCGCAGGTTGACGCTGAGGCTGGCGTTCCAGTCCGCCACCGTGACGCTGTCGAGCGTGTGGCGGCTGTCGTTGGCGGCGTTGTTCACCAGCACCCGGATCGCCCCGTGCGCCTCGGCGGCGCGGTCCATCGCCGCGTGCAGCGCGGCGATGTCGGTCACGTCGCAGGGCAGGAACAGCGGGCGCTGGCCGGTCTCGGCCTCGGCGCGGTCCACGAAGCCGGAGGCGTCGGAGCGCTGGACAAAGGCGACCTTCGCGCCCTGCGCCAGAAAGCCCAGCGTCAGGTCGGCGCCGATCCCCGCGCCGCCGCCGGTGATGAACACCGAGGCGCCGCGCAGGTCGTGAAACGTGACGGCCGCCATCAGTGCGAATCCCGCCCGACCGGCGCGCCGCGACAGCCCTTCAGGAAATCGAAGTCGGCGCCCTGATCGGCCTGCGTGACATGCTGCGCATAGAGCGCGGCATAGCCGCCGGTCGGCGCCGCGACCGGGTTGACCCATGCCGCGCGCCGCGCCGCAAGCTCGGCGTCGGAGACGTTCAGCGTCAGGCGGCGGTTGGGCACGTCCAGCGTCACGCTGTCGCCCTCGCGCACCAGCGCCAGCGGCCCGCCGTCCGCAGCCTCCGGCGCCACATGCAGCACCACCGTGCCATAAGCGGTGCCCGACATGCGCGCGTCGGAGAGGCGCACCATGTCGGTGATCCCCTTGCGCAGCACTTTTGGCGGCAGGCCCATGTTGCCGACCTCGGCCATGCCGGGATAGCCCTTAGGGCCGCAGTATTTCAGCACCATGACGCAGGTCTCGTCGATGTCGAGCGCCTCGTCGCTGATGCGCGCCTTGTAGTCGTCGATGCCCTCGAACACCACGGCGCGGCCGGTGTGGGTCATCAGCGCGGGCGTTGCGGCGGAGGGTTTCAGCACCGCGCCGCCCGGCGCCAGATTGCCGCGCAGCACCGCGACGCCGCCGCTGGCGGTCAGCGCCTTGTCTGTCGGCCGGATCACATCCTCGTTCCAGTTGCGCGCGTCGCGCACCTCGTCCCATACCGTCGCGCCCGAGACGGTGAGCGCGTCGCGATGCAGCAGACCCGCCTCGCCCAGCCGCTTGAGCACGACAGGCAGGCCGCCGGCGTAGAAGAATTCCTCCATCAGGTATTTGCCCGATGGCGCCAGGTTGACGATGGTCGGCACGTCGCGGCCCAGCCGGTCCCAGTCGTCAAGGCTCAGATCGACGCCGACGCGGCCCGCGATCGCCAGCAGGTGGATCACCGCGTTGGTCGAGCCGCCGATGGCGCCGTTGGCGCGGATCGCGTTCTCGAACGCCGGGCGCGTCAGCACGTCCGACGGCTTGAGATCGTCCTTCACCATCTGCACGATACGCCGCCCGGTGAGGTGCGCCATCATGCGGCGGCGGCTGTCCACCGCCGGGATCGCGGCGTTGCCCGACAGCGCCATGCCCAGCGCCTCGGCCATGCTCGCCATCGTGCTCGCAGTGCCCATGGTGTTGCACGAGCCGGGCGAGCGCGACATCGCGGCCTCGGCCTCCAGAAACTCGGCGTTGGTCATCGCGCCGGATTTCACCGCTTCGGACATCTGCCACAGCGCCGTGCCCGAGCCGATGTCCTCGCCGCGGAACTTGCCGTTCAGCATCGGTCCGCCGGTGACGATGATCGCCGGTATATCGACGCTGGCCGCGCCCATCAGCAGCGCGGGCGTGGTCTTGTCGCAGCCGACCATCAGCACCACGCCGTCGAGCGGGTTGCCGCGCAGCGCCTCCTCCACGTCCATCGCGCAGAGGTTGCGGAACATCATCGCGGTGGGGCGCAGCGCGCTTTCGCCGGGCGAGAACACCGGAAACTCCAGCGGCAGGCCGCCCGCCTCAAAGATGCCGTGCTTCACCCGCTGCGCCAGATCGCGCAGGTGGGCGTTGCAGGGCGTCAGCTCAGACCACGTGTTGCAGATGCCGATCACCGGGCGGCCGTCGAACAGGTCGGCGGGCAGGCCCTGATTCTTCATCCACGAGCGGTGATAGATGTTGTCCTTGGTGGTCCCGGAGAACCAGCGCGTCGAGCGCAGCGGGCGGGGCCAGGCTTTGGGCGTGAACGTGCTCACGAGGCTTTCCTTCGGTTATAGACGTCGAAGATCACGGCGGCGAGCAGCACCAGCCCCTTGATCACCTGCTGATAGTCGATGCCGATGCCAAGAATCGACATGCCGTTGTTCATCACCCCCATCAGGAAGCCGCCGATCACCGCGCCGGTGATCTTGCCGACGCCGCCCTGCATCGAGGCGCCGCCGATGAACACCGCCGCGATCACGTCCAGCTCGAAGCCAAGCCCCGCCTTGGGGGTGGCGGTGTTGAGCCGCGCGGCGAAGATCAGCCCGGCCAGCGCCGCCAGCATCCCCATGTTGGCGAAGGTCAGGAACACCAGCCGCTCGGTTTTCACGCCCGACAGCTTGGCGGCCTTCTCGTTGCCGCCGACCGCGTAGATACGCCGCCCGATCACGGTGCGGGTGGTCGCGAAGGTGAACAGCACGATCAGCGCCGCCATCACCATCAGCACGTTGGGCAGGCCGCGATAGCTCGCCAGCAGCCAGCCGATATAGACGAAGGCGACCAGGATCACCGCGTTGCGGCCCCAGAACACCGAGGCCGGCTCCTCCACCAGCCCGAAGCGCGCCTGCGCCGCGCGCGCCCGCACCGCCGCCAGCACGATCAGCAGCGCGGTGACCGCCGCCAGCAGGAACGAGGTGAGGTGAAAGCCCTGCATCCCGAACACGTCGGGGATGAAGCCGCTGCTGAGCGCCTGAAAGCCCTTGGGGAACGGGCCGACCGACTTGCCGTCGAGCAGCCACAGCGTCAGCCCCTTGAACACCAGCATGCCCGCCAGCGTCACGATGAACGACGGAATGCGGTAATAGGCGATCCAGAACCCCTGCGCCGCGCCGATCAGCGCGCCCGCCGCGAGGCAGATCACCACGACAACCGGCGTCGGCCAGCCCCATTGCACCATCATCACCGCCGCCAGCGCGCCGACGAAGCCGCAGACCGAGCCGACGCTGAGGTCGATGTGCCCGGCCACGATCACCAGCAGCATCCCCAGCGCCATGATGATGATATAGCTGTTCTGCAGCACCAGATTGGTGAGGTTCACCGGCTTGAGCAGGATGCCGCCGGTCTGGAGCTGGAAGAACGCCATGATCAGCACCAGCGCCAGCAACATGCCGTAGTCGCGCAGGTTCTTCTTGAAATAGCCCAGCGCGCCCAGCGGGGCGGGGGCGGCCCCGGCGCGCGGGCGGTCGATGTCAGCGGCCTGCGTCATGCGCGTCCTCTTTTGTCTGGATGATCATCCGCATGATCTTTTCCTGCGTGGCGCCGTCCTGCGCGTCGCGTGCGCCGGGCAATTCGCCGACGATGCGCCCCTCGTTCATCACATAGATGCGGTCGCACATGCCCAGCAGTTCGGGCATCTCCGACGAGATCATCACCACGCCCTTGCCCGCCTCGGCCAGGCCGTTGATGATCGCGTAGATTTCATACTTGGCGCCGACGTCGATGCCGCGCGTCGGCTCGTCGAGGATCAGGATCTCCGGCGATGTGTTGAGCCACTTCGCCAGCACCACCTTCTGCTGGTTGCCGCCCGAGAGGTTCACCACCTCCTGCAGGATGCCCGAGCACCTGATGGCGACCCTGGCGCGATAGTCATGCGCGATGCGGGTCTCGCGCGCATCGTCGAGCACGCCGCCGGTCGAGATCGTCTCCAGGCTCGCCAGCGAGATATTGTGCTTGATCGGATCATCCAGCACGAGGCCCAGCGTCTTGCGGTCCTCGGTGACATAGGCCAGCCCCGCCTTCATCGCGCGGCCCACGGTGCTGACGTCGATCGGCTTGCCGCGCATCGTCGCGGTTCCGGTGATCTTCTGGCCGTGCGAGCGGCCGAAGATCGACATCGCCAGTTCGGTGCGCCCCGCGCCCATCAGCCCGGCGATGCCGACGATCTCGCCCTTGCGCACGGTGAAGGCGGCGCCCTTGATCTGCACCACGTCGGCGTGGTCGGGGTGGTGCACGTTCCAGTCGCGCACCTCGAACAGCACGTCGCCGATGTTCGGCGCGCGCGGCGGAAAGCGGTCGTCCAGCGGGCGGCCGACCATGTCGCGGATGATGCGGCCTTCGCTGATCTTTTCGGCGCGGCAGTCCAGCGTCGAGACCACGGCGCCGTCGCGCAGCACGGTGATGCGGTCGGCGACGCGGGAGACTTCGTTGAGCTTGTGGCTGATCAGGATCGAGGCGATGCCCTGCGCCTTGAACGCCAGCAGCAGGTCCAGCAGCGCGGCGCTGTCGTTCTCGTTGAGGCTGGAGGTCGGCTCGTCGAGGATCAGCAGTTCGACCTTCTTCGACAGCGCCTTGGCGATCTCGACCAGTTGCTGCTTGCCGACGCCCAGCTTCTCGACCGGCGTGCCGGGGTGTTCGTTGAGGCCGACCTTCTTCAGCAGCGCGCCGGTGCGCGAAAACGTCTCCGCCCAGTCGATCACCCCGCCGCGCGCGACCTCGTTGCCCAAAAAAATGTTCTCGGCGATCGACAGCAGCGGCGCCAGCGCAAGCTCCTGATGGATGATGATGAGACCCAGTTCCTCGCTGTCGGATATGCCGCGAAAGCGGCGCTCGGCGCCCTTGAACCAGATCTCGCCCTGATAGGAGCCGTGCGGATAGACCCCGCTCAGCACCTTCATCAGCGTCGATTTGCCGGCGCCGTTCTCGCCCACCAGCGCGTGGATCTCGCCCGCGCGCACGGTCAGCGACACGTCGCTCAGCGCCTTCACGCCGGGGAAGGTCTTGGTGATGCCGCGCATTTCAAGAAGGTTCGGCATGACCGCGCGCCCTTCGCTTCGGTTGGAGGGAGGCCCGGCGCGCGCGCCGGGCCGGGCCTGGCGTCACTCGATCTGGTCGCGGGTGTAGTAGCCGCTGTCGAGCAGCACCTTCTCCCAGTTCGAGGCGTCCACCGGCACCGGCTTGAGCAGGTAGGACGGCACCACCTTCACGCCGTTGTCGTAGGTCTTGGTGTCGTTGATCTCCGGCGCGCCGCCCTGCAGCAGGGCATCGACCATGCCGACGGTGACGCGGGCGAGTTCGCGGGTGTCCTTGAACACGCTGGAGCTCTGCTCGCCCGCCAGCATCGACTTCACCGACTGCACTTCGGCGTCCTGCCCGGTGACGATCGCCATCGGCTGGTCGGCGGCGCCATAGCCGACGCCCTTCAGCGACGAGAGAATCCCGATCGACAGGCCGTCATAGGGCGACAACACGCCGTGCACGCGCGCGTCGGAGTAATGCGCGCTCAAAAGGTTATCCATCCGCGCCTGCGCCACCGCGCCGTCCCAGCGCAGGGTGCCGACCGTGGCCATGCCGGTCTGGCCGGACTTGATCGCGATGTCGCCCGCGTCGATCATCGGCTGCAGCACGCTCATCGCGCCGTCGTAGAAGAAGAACGCGTTGTTGTCGTCGGGCGAGCCGCCGAACAGCTCGACGTTCCACGGGCGCACGCCGGGAAAGCGCGCCTTCAGACCGTCCACCAGCGAGGTCGCCTGGATCACGCCGACCTGAAAGTTGTCGAAGGTGGCGTAGTAGTCCACGTTGCCGCTGTCGCGGATCAGCCGGTCATAGGCGATGACCTTGATCCCGGCGGCGGCGGCGTTGTCGAGCGCGTTCGACAGCGTGGCGCCGTCGATGGCCGCGATCACCAGCACATCGGCGCCCTTGACGATCATGTTCTCGATCTGGGCGAGCTGGTTGGGGATGTCGTCCTCGGCGTATTGCAGATCGGTGGTGTAGCCCGCGTCCTCGAAGAACTTGACCATGCTCTGGCCGTCCGAGATCCAGCGGGCGGAGGACTTGGTGGGCATGGCGATGCCGACCACGCCCTTGTCCTGCGCGACCGCAGGCAGACCGGTGAGCGTAAGCGCCCCGAGCGCAAGGCCCGCCGCGAGCGATTTCAACAGGTTCATGAAGCGCCTCCCCTTTGTGTTGCGGCGGCGCAGGGCAAGGCGCGGCGGGCGCCGCGTCATCCTTCCTCCCCATCGACGCCGCGTTTCAACGCGAACTGTTCTGTCTTGAGGCGCGACGCCCTGCAGGCGCCGCGCATGAAAGGGCATTGTCACGATTTCGATATGCGTTTCAAATCAGTTCTGGCGCTATGGATATGATTGAAACGGTATGAAAGGCGCGCGATGGAGGCGGCGGAGGCGGGGTTGCTGCGGCGTGGCCTGCGGATGACGCATCTGCGGCTGATCGCGGCGCTGAGCGAGACCGGCCAGATCAGCGCGGCGGCGGCGGCGCTGGCGATCTCGCAGCCCGCCGCCTCGCGGCTGGCGGCGGAGCTGGAGGGCGTGATCGGCGCCAAGCTCTACCTGCGCCATGCGCGCGGCGTGGCGCTGACCGAGGCGGGGGCGCTGTTCGCCGCCAGGGCGCGCGCGGCGCTGGGCCAGATGCGCGACGCGCAGCGCGACCTCGACGCGGCGCTGAGCGGCGGCGGCGGCGCGGTGGCGGTGGGCGCGGTCACCGCGCCGGCGGTGGAGCTGCTGGCGCCCGCGCTGCGCGCCCTGCGCCTCAGCCACCCCGAGATCGAGGTCAGCGTGCAGGTCGAGACCAGCCGCGTGCTGATCCGCGCGCTGGCGGCGGGGCAGCTGGATTTCGTGATCGGGCGCATCCCCGAGGAGATGGACCCCGCCGCCTTCGACATCCGCGTGATCGGGCCGGAGCGCGCCTGCGTGGTGGCGCGCGCCGGGCATCCGCTGGCGGGCGCGGCGGGCGTCGATTTCGCGCGGCTGGCCGGTTTCGACTGGGTGATGCAGCCGCCCGGCTCGCCGCTGCGCCGCGCGGTCGAGGACGCCTTTCTGACCGAGGGCGCGCCGCTGCCGCCGCGCGCGCTCAACACCGCCTCGCTGATCATGACGGTGGCGACGCTGCGCGCCAGCGACGCAGTGGCGGCGGTGTCGGAGGCGGCGGCGGCGACGCTGATCGACGGCGGCGGGCCGCTCGCCCGGCTGGCGACGCGCCGTCCGCTGGTGGTGCCGCCGTTCGGGCTGATCCGGCTGAAGGGCGCCGCCCCGCCGCCGCCGGTGCGCACCGTTCATGCCGCGGTGGCGGCGCTGGCGGGGCGCTTGCGGAACGGGGCGCCGAGCGGTTAATCAAGGCTGCGTGAACCGGCGCCGGGCGAAGGCGCCAGGCCTGTTTCCCGCCAGCGATTTGAAGGAAGCGATCCCATGAGCGCCATCACCCGCCTGCACCCCGGCCCCCGCATGGCGCAGGCGGTCGTCTGCAACGGCCTTGTCTGGCTGGCCGGTCAGGTCGGCGCGCCGGGCGCCAGCGTGACCGAACAGACTCGCGCCGCGCTGGCGAGCGTCGATGCGCTGCTGGCCGAGGCCGGGTCGGACAAGTCGCGGCTGTTGTCGGCGACGATCTGGCTGGCCGACATGGCCGACTTCGCCGAGATGAACGCGGTGTGGGACGCCTGGGTGGACCCCGCCAACCCGCCCGCGCGCGCCACCGGCGAGGCGAAGCTGGCGGCCCCGGACTATCGCGTCGAGGTGATCGTCACCGCCGCGCAGCGCTGAGC
>CAZRFB010000194.1:0-3620 GCA_964599185.1 uncultured Rhodobacterales bacterium
ATCCTGTATCTGCACGGCGGCGGCTTCGTGATGGGCTCGCCGCGCACCCATCGCCATCTGGCGGCGGCGCTGGCGGGGGCGGCGGGCGCGGCGGCGGCGCTGCCGTTCTACCGGCTGGCGCCCGAACATCCCCACCCCGCCGCGCTGGACGATGCGCAGGCCGCCTACGCCGCGCTGAGCGGGCGCGGCCTGCGGGTGGCGCTGGCGGGCGACAGCGCGGGCGGCGGGCTGGCGTTTGCGCTGGTGGCCGCGATCCGCGCCGCCGGGTTGCCCGATCCGGTCTGTGTGGTCGGCTTCTCGCCCTGGTGCGACATGACCATGCGCCAGCCCTCGCTGACGCGCAACGCGCGCGCCGAGGCGATGCTGCCGATCTCGCGGATGGCGGAGGTGATCGCGATGCGCATGGGGCAGGGCGACCCGCGCGACCCCGCCGCCTCGCCGGTGTTCGCCCGCCATGACCGCCCGCCGCCGCCCGCGCTGATCCTGGCCAGCCGCGCCGAGGCGCTGGAGGACGACGCCCGCGCCATGGCCGCCGTGTGGCGCGACGCGGGCGGCGACGCGCGGCTTGAGCTGTCGCCCGACGCGCCGCACGCCTGGCCGGTATTCACGGGGCTGATCCCCGAGGCCGACGCCGCAGTGGCGCGCGCGGGCGCGTTCATCGCCGAGAATTTCACCCGAACGGAGGCCGCCGCGCCATGACTGAGACGCCCCTCGACGCCGCCCTGATCGCCGATCTCGCCCGCGTCTCGACCGCGACGCTGACCACGGTGCTGCTGAAGAAGGGCCTGCGCAACGTCTGGATACGCGGCGCCGCGCCCCTGCGCGCGGGCCCCCGCGTCGTCGGCCCCGCCTTCACGATGCGCTTCGTCCCGGCCCGCGAGGATCTGGCCACCCCCGCCGCCTGGGCCTCGCCGCGCTCGACCCGCGCGGCGATCGAGGCGATGCCGGAGGGGGCGGTGGCGGTGATCGACGCCATGGGCCTGCGCGGCGCGGGCGTGTTCGGCGACATCCTGTGCGCGCGCATGGCCGCGCGCGGCGTCGGCGCGCTGGTGACCGACGGCGTGGTGCGCGACCGCGCGGGCGTCGAGGCGACCGGCCTGCCGGTCTGGTGCGCGGGCGCCGCCGCGCCGCCGTCGGTCGCGGCGCTGCATTTCGTCGGCTGGGGAGAGACCATCGGTTGCGGCGGCGTCTGCGTCGAGCCGGGCGATCTGATCGTCGCCGACGGCGATGGCGCCGTGGTGATCCCCGCCGCGCTGGCCGCCGAGGTCGCCGATCTGGCGCTGGCGCAGGAGCGGTTCGAGGACTGGGCGCTGGAGGAGGTGCGGCGCGGCGCGCCGCTGCCCGGCCTTTATCCGCCCGACGCGGCGACGCTGGCGCGCTATGAGGCGTCGCACGGCGAGACCAAGACCGTGTCGAACTGAATCGGCCTGACCGGGGATTTTGCTCCGGCCCAAAAGTCTGCGCCGAGCGCGCCCTCTCACGCCCCCGCTGACGCCGCCCCCGCTGACGCGTCCTGCGCAGGCGCGGCGGCGCCCGGGACGGTGAACCAGAAGGTCGCGCCCTTGCCTGCGGGGCTGTCCACGCCGATTTCTCCGCCCCAGAGCGCGACAAGCTCGCGACAGATCGCCAGCCCCAGCCCGGCGCCGCCGTGGCGGCGGGTGGCGGTGCCGTCGGACTGGTAGAACCGCTCGAAAATGCGCGCGCGCTCATCCGGCGCCACGCCCGGCCCGGTGTCGGCCACCTCGAAGCGCAGATCCCCCGCCGCTGACGCCTGCGCGCGCAGCACCACGGCGCCGCTTTCGGTGAACTTGACCGCGTTGGAGACCATCTGGCGCAGCACCTGACGGATGCGCGAGGCGTCATGCAGGAACGCCCGCCCCCGGCAGGCGCGCGCGTCCGCCACCAGCCGCAGACCTTTTGCGTCGGCGGTGGCGCGCGCCGCCTCGATCGCGGCCTGCAGCAGCAGCTCCGGGTCGAACGGCTGTTTGCGCAGCTGGATCGAGCGGGCGTCGATGGCGACGATGTCGAGCATGTCCTCGACCAGCTCCAGCATGTGCTCGCCCGATTCGGCGATCACCGCCAGCATCTTTTTCTGCTGGGCGTCGAGCGGGCAATGCGCCAGCAGGCTGGCCATGCCCAGCACGCCGTTCAGCGGCGTGCGCATCTCGTGGCTCATGGTCGCCAGAAACAGCGATTTGGCGCGGTCGGCGGCCAGCGCCGCGTCGCGCGCGGCCTGAAGCTGCTGCTCGTGCTCGCGCGCGGCGGTCACGTCCATCGCGCTGATCAGGAAGGCGCCGTCGCCCGTCACCGCGTCGCGGCAGCGCACGGCGTGGATGTCGTGCCAGCGCTCACCGGTGACGGTGGCGACCGCGACCGTCGCGCGGTGCTCGCCGTGATTGGCGACGCCGTCGAGAAATGTGGCGACATCGGCGGCTGAGGCGAAGGCGACGCCGAAATCGTGGCGACCGGGGCCGAACGCCGCGCGAAACGCGGGGTTGGCGTAAAGCTCGCGCCCCTCATGGTCGAACAGCGCGGTGATGATCTGGGTGTGCAGCAGGGCGTCGGCGCTGCGGATGGTGGCGGGTTCGCGCAGATCCTCGGCGTGCGCCTCGACCAGCATCCCCAGCCGACCGTCCTCAAGCTGCGCCCGGCGCAGGATGGCGCGCACCCGGAACGGCGCGCCCTCGGGGTAGAGCGTCCAGAACTCGCGGATCTCGCGGTCGGGGAACAGCGCAAAGTCGTCGCGGTGCTGCGCCAGCCGCTTGCGCACCGAGGTGGACATCTCGGCGCGCATGTCGCGCGCGACCAGCGCCGCCACGCTGTCGGCGTCCCACAGCTTTAGCGCGGCGCAGTTGGCCCAGGCGATCTTGCCCGCGTCGAAGTCAAAGAGCCACAGCGCGGTCTCCAGCCGGTTCGCCAGCGCCTCACCCACCGGACCGGCGGCGGGCGGGGCGGGGATCGCGCTGCGATCCGCCTGCTTCGCACACCGTTTGACGACAACATTTCGTTTCATGCGCCGACGAATAGGCGCTGTCGCTTAATCAACAGTTACGCTGCGTCAAGCAACGCAACTAGCAGGTATAACAATAGATACGCCGCAGGAAATAATAATTGTTTTCGCCAAGAAACCAGAGGTGATTTTTCGCGACGGCAACGCACACTGTATAGAAACGCCGAAACAAATTTATAATACAATTTTAATTTAAATAAACTGAGAAATAAATGATAATTATAATGAATTTTGTCGCAGATAGACTTGGCTTTATTGTCAGCGTGATTTTGACAGTGAGGGCAGCGCCATGAAGCAAGCCGCGTTCCGAAATACCGAGGTGGTCGCACTCGGGCCGCCCGAGGCGCCATTTCGCTCCGGGATGCACGATTATCTGAGCCGACTGGTGGTAGGCATCGGCTATCCGCAAGACAGGGCGCACCGTTACCTGATGGTGGCGCATCTGTTCGACGACACGATGCGGATGCTCGACGCGCTGGCGCCGGTGACGACCTGGGACGCCATCATCGGCGTGCCCTATTCGTCGAACCGCCCCGGCGTCGCGGAGCGCTGGGCGGGCCGCTTCGGCGCCAGCGTGCATGTGCCGCCGAATCTGGCGGAGCTGGAGCGG
>CAZRFB010000195.1:0-2018 GCA_964599185.1 uncultured Rhodobacterales bacterium
AGGGTCGTCATGGGCGCGCTGATCGTCGAGATCGCCGGCACGCCTGCGGGCGACGCGCTGGCGCTGGCGCTGGCGCTGTTGTCGGCGCTGGCGCACGCGATCTTCGGCGCCATCAACAAGGGCGGGCGCGACCCCTATCTCAACCGGGGCGCGATCAACATCGCCTATGGCCTGATCGCGCTGCCCTTCGCGCTGTTCGTGTTTCCCCTGCCGACGCCGACGCTGTGGGCGGTGCTGGCGGGGGTGTATCTGATCCATATCGTCTATGAATGGCTGCAGGCGCGCAGCTACGAGATCGGCGGCTTCACCGTGGTCTATCCGATCGCGCGCGGCACCGGGCCGCTGGTGACCGCGCTCGCCGCCGGTTTCGTGTTCGGCGAGAGCCTGCGCGCCGGACAATGGGCGGGGTTGCTGCTGCTGTCGGGCGCGATCTATGCGCTGGCCTGGGCCAACCTGCGCGCGCTGGGCGTCACCGACCTTGCGGCGGCGAAGCAGTTGCGCACCGCCATCGCCACCGCGCTGCTGGCGGGCGTGATGATCTCGGCCTATACGACGTGGGACGCCTACGGCATCCGGCTGGCCGCCGATCCGTTCACCTTTCTGGCGTGGTTCTTCGTGCTGGGCGGCTGCGGCTTTCCGCTGATCGCCGTCGCGCGCTGGCGCCGCCTGCGCCCGCAGGACAGGCCGCCGCTGAACGATCTGGCGGTGCGCGGCGTGTTCGGCGCGCTGATCGCGCTCCTCAGCTTCGGCGCGGTGATGCTGGCCACCCGCGTCGGCCATGTCGGCGAGGCGGCGGCGATCCGCGAGACCTCGATCGTGTTCGCCACCGCCATCGGCGTCTTGATCTTTCGCGAGCGCATCGACGGGCTGCGGCTGGGGCTGATCGGGCTGATCGCGCTGGGCGCCGTGCTCATCAAGGTCGGCTGAGAGTGGTCAGCGCCGCCGCGACGCGCTACACCACCGGCAAATCGCAGGAGCGCCCATGACCCCGATGCTGAAACTCGCCCTCGAACTCGGCCCGCTGGTGGTGTTTTTCGCCGCGTTCCAGCTGTTCAAGGGCGCGCCGGTCACGCTGATGGGCGTGCAGTATGAGGGCGTCGTGATGGCGACGCTGGTGTTCATCCCCACCATCCTCGCCGCGCTGGCGGTCTCATGGGCGCTGACGCGCAAGCTGCCGCGCATGGCGGTGATCACCGCGATCGTGGTGGTGGTGTTCGGCGGGCTGACCGTCTGGCTGAACGACGACATCTTCATCAAGATGAAGCCCACCATCGTCAACGGCCTGTTCGCGCTGGCGCTGGGCTTTGGTCTGCTGCAGGGGCGCAGCTATCTCAAGTATCTGATGGGTGAGGCGCTGCCGCTGAGCGACGAGGGCTGGATGATCTTCACCCGGCGCTGGATGCTGTTCTTCATCTTTCTCGCCGTGGTCAACGAGATCGTGTGGCGCACGCAGTCCACCGATTTCTGGGTCAGCTTCAAGGCGTTCGGCAACCTGCCGCTGACGCTGGCGTTCATGGCCAGCCAATGGCCGATGCTCAAGCGCCACGGCCTCGGCGACATGAAGTAGCTTCAGGCGTCGTCCCGCGCCGGCTCCGCCGCCTTGCGCTTGTCGGCGTCGAGCGAACGCTCCATCATCTTCGCCTGCCGCCAGCCGAACCACAGGATCGCGCCGAAGAAGGCGACGAATTCGATGCCCACCAGCACGTTGGTCGAAATCACGCGCGCCTCCCGGAATATTGCGGATTGCGGCGCAAGATAGAGAGGTTCAGCGCAAAGGCGATGGTCACCCACAAAAGATAGGGCGCCAGCAGCCACCCGGCCTCGGGCCTTATCGCGTGGAACGCCAGCGCGTTGGCCAGAATCGCCAGCCACATCAGCGCGGTGTCGATCAGCGCCAGATCGGGCCGCTTCAGCCCGAAGAACAGCCACGACCACGCGCCGTTGAACAGCAGTTGCAGCGCGAACAGCCCGAACGCCAGCGGCGCCCCCGCCAGCCCCCCCGCCGCGTGCCACACCAG
>CAZRFB010000196.1:0-2982 GCA_964599185.1 uncultured Rhodobacterales bacterium
GCACGACAGCCGCGACCTGCTGGCGGGCGCCTGGCCGATGAGCGACGTGTTCTCGACCACGCTGTTCACCGCCGCGATCCGCCGCCGCACCGGGCCGCAGAACTTCACCGCCGAGATCGTGGGACAGCCGGTGTGGCTGCACTGCGACAGCGTGACGGTGGTGGAGTTGCTCGACGTGCTGATGAACCGCATCGCCGCGGAGGCGCAGACGCGCACCTTCACGCTCACCGCCACCCCGCGCGAGGGCAAGGTCTATCTCGACATCGCCTGGGCCGGGCCGGTGATCGCGATGGCGGTGCTGGAGGGCTGGCTGGCCGATCCGCTCGACCCCAGCGTGGGCGGCGTCACCGGGCGCGAGGTGCTGGAGCGCCACCAGACCGATTTCTGGTGCGACGCGCAAAGCGAGGGCCGCGCGCGGCTGCGCCTGCCGCTGGCGGCGCCGGTGGACGCGCATCTGGGCCGCCCGCCGCCGGTGGATGCGCGGCCCGAGTTCTACGACTTCGACCTGATGAGCCGGATCGACCCGGGCCGCATCGACGACACGCCGCTGCGCGCGCTGGATTTTGTGGTGTTCGACACCGAGACCACCGGGCTTGAGCCCTCGCGCGGCGATCTGATGATCTCGGTGGCGGGGGTGCGGATCGTCAACGGGCGGGTGCTGCGCGGCGAGACGTTCAATCAGCTGATCAACCCCGGGCGGCGCATCCCCGCCGCCTCGACGCGCATCCACCACATCGACGACGCGATGGTGGCCGACGCGCCGACGGTGGACAAGGTGCTGCCGCGCTTTCGCGCCTATTGCGAAGGCGCGGTGCTGGTGGCGCACAACGCCGCCTTCGACATGCGGTTCCTGACGCTGCAGCAGGACGCCTGCGGCGTGCGGTTCGACAATCCGGTGCTCGACACCGTGCTGTTGGCCGCGCATCTCGACGGGCAGGCCGACAGCCTGACGCTCGATAGGCTGGCGGAACGCTTCGCCATCGAGATCGCGCCCGAGGACCGCCACACCGCGCTGGGCGACAGTCTGGCGACGGCGGAGGTCTTCCTGCGGCTGATCGACATGCTGGAGGCGGACGACGTGCGCACCCTGCGCGAGGCGGTGGCGGCCAGCGAGACCGCCGGCGCCATCCGCCGCCGCCAGGCGGCCTACTGAGATGCCGGTCACCGCGCGGCTGGCGGAGCGCGCGGGCGCCGTCGGCCTGTTCGGCGCCGCGCTGTTCAACGAACCGCTGATCGCGGCGTTCAACGGCGCCGTCGCGGGCATTCCCGCCTTGTTTCTCTATGTGTTCGGCGTCTGGGCGCTGCTGATCGCGCTGCTGGCCGGGCTGATGATCCGCGCGCCCGCGCCGCCGCCCGACGCGGTCGAACCCAGAGACGGCGAACCCAGAGACGGCGACGCCCGAAGCGGGGGGGGCTGAGGGCGATGCCGGCGGGCTGGGCGCTGTTCGGGGTCGGCGTGCTCTACCTGATGTCGCTGTTCGCGGTGGCGTGGTGGGGCGAGCGGCGCGCGCGCGAAGGGCGCAGCCTGCTGCGCTATCCAGCGGTCTATGCGCTGTCGATCGCGGTGTATTGCACCAGCTGGACGTTCTACGGCAGCGTCGGGCGCGCGGCGGAGACGGGGCTGGGGTTCCTGCCGATCTACCTTGGCCCGACGCTGGGCTTCTGCCTCGGCTGGATGGCGTTTCGCAAGATCCTCGCCGTCGCCAAGGCGCAGCGCATCACCTCGATCGCCGACTTCATCGCCGCGCGCTATGGCAAGAGCCAGTCGCTGGGCGCCATGGTGGCGCTGATCGCGGTGGTGGGCACGGTGCCCTACATCGCGCTGCAGCTGAAGGCGGTCACCGCCAGCGTCGAGGCGATGACCATCGAGACCGGCGCCGGGCTGCTCGGCGACACCGCGCTGGGCGTGGCGGCGGTGCTGGCGGCCTTCGCGGTGCTGTTCGGCGCCCGCCACATCGACGCCACCGAGCATCACGAGGGCGTGGTGGTGGCCGTCGCCTTCGAATCGGCGATCAAGCTGGTGGCGTTTCTCGCGGTGGGCTTCTTCGTCGTCTATGGCATGTATGACGGGCTGGCCGACGTCTTCACCCGCGCCGCCGCCAATCCCGATCTCGCCCGGCTGATGACCTTCGAGGCCGCGCGCCCCGGCTGGGTGACGCTGACCGTGCTGGCGGCGGCGGCGATCTTCTGCCTGCCGCGACAGTTTCAGGTGACCGTGGTCGGCTGCGTCGATGAAAACCACCTGCGCACCGCGACCTGGGCGTTTCCGCTGTATCTGCTGGCGATCAACATCTTCGTGCTGCCGATCGCGCTGGCCGGGCTGATGGAGTTTCCCGACGGCTTTGTGCCGCCCGACACCTTCGTGCTGGCGCTGCCGTTGTCGCAGGACGCGACGGGCCTTGCGCTGCTGGTGTTTCTGGGCGGGCTGTCGGCCTCGACCGCGATGGTCATCATGGCGACCATCGCGCTGGGCGGCATGGTGTGCAACGACGTGGTGATGCCTTCGCTGCTGCGCGCCACGCCCGAGCGGCTGGCGCGGATGCCCGACGTGACGCGGCTGTTGCTGCGCATCCGCCGCTTCGCGATGGTGGGCGTGCTGGCGCTGGGCTATGGGTATTACCGGCTGCTCGACGGCTCCTATGCGCTGGTGTCGATCGGGCTGGTGTCGTTCGCCGCCGCCGCGCAGTTCGCGCCGGTGCTGCTGGGCGCGGTGTTCTGGCGCGGCGGCACCCGGCGCGGCGCCATGGCGGGGCTGGCGGCGGGGTTCGTCGTCTGGCTCTACACGCTGTTCTTGCCGTCCTTCACCCGCGACAGCGGCTTCGAGATGGCGCTGTTCGGGCTGGAGATCCTCAACCCCTATGCGCTGGGCGGCGTCGATCTGGCCGACCCGATCACCCATTCGCTGATCTGGAGCTGGCTGGCCAACATCGGCTTTTTCGTCGGCGTGTCGCTGTTCGACCGCCCGTCGATGATCGAGAAGAC
>CAZRFB010000197.1:0-8951 GCA_964599185.1 uncultured Rhodobacterales bacterium
TCTGGCCGTAGATCCACACCGCCGCGCCCGAGACGCCCAGCGCCAGCGCCAGCACCACCAGCGGCGCCCCCAGCGCCAGCGACAGCGCGCCGCGATAGCGCCGCTCGATCCAGCCGAACACCGCGTTGACGCCGCGCTCCAAGGCGCCGCCCGCGCCCTGACGCAACAGCAGCCAGCACAGCACCGGGCACAGCGTCAGCGCGACGAAGGTCGAAAAGCCCACCGCCACCGCCAGCACGATGCCGAACTCGGTGAACAGCCGCCCGATCTGGCCGTCGAGAAACGAGATCGGCAGGAACACCGAGATCAGCGTGATCGAGGTGGCGACCACGGCGAAGCCCACTTCGCGCGCGCCCTTGGCCGCCGCCGCCAGCGGCGCCTCGCCCTGCTCCACCCGGCGCTGGATGTTCTCCAGCACCACGATGGCGTCATCGACCACGATGCCGATCGCCAGGATTAGCGCGAACAGCGTGAGGATGTTGATCGAGAACCCCAGCGCATGAATGCCGATGAACGCCCCGATCAGCGCCACGGGAATCGTGACGGCCGGCACGATGGTGGCGCGGGGCGAGCCCAGGAACACGAAGATCACCAGCACCACCAGCGCCACGGCGACGCCCAGCGTCTTGACCACCTCGGCGATGGAGCTCTTGATGAAGATGGCGTCGTCGGAGGTCACGAACACCCGCATCCCGTCGGGCAGCGTGTCCTGCATCCGGTCGATCTCGGCGCGCACGGCGTCGGAGATCGCGATGGTGTTGGACTGCGACTGCCGCAGCACGCCCAGACCCACGGCGGGGTCGCCGTCGTTGCGCACGATGGTCTGGTCGTCCTCGACGCCGACGAACACCGCCGCCACGTCGCCCAGCCGCACCGGCGCGCCGTCCACCACCTTCAGCACCACGTTGCTGAACGCCTCGGGCGTGTTGAGCCTTGTGGTGGCGCGCAGCTGGAACTGCCGCCATTGCGAGATCACCTCGCCCGCAGGCAGCTCAAGGTTGTTGGCGCGCAAGGCTGCGGCCACGTCGGTCACCGCCAGCCGCCGCGCCGCCAGCGCCTTGGGGTCGAGCGCGATGCGCATCGCGTAGCTGCGCTCGCCGAAGATGCTCACCGAGGCCACCCCCTCCAGCGTCGCGATCCGGTCGATGATGAAGCGCTGCGCGTAGTCGGTGATCTCGGCGGGGGTCATGCGGGCCGAGACGATGCCGATCCGCAGCACCGGGTCGGCGTCGCTGTCGTTCTTGAAGATGCGCGGCTCGTCGGCGTCGGCAGGCAGGCGGTTCGAGACCCGCCCCACCGCGCCGCGGATGTCGTTGGCCGCCTCGTCGATGTTGCGCCCTTCGGTGAAGTCCACCCGCACGCGCGACCGGCCCTGACGCGATTCGCTGTCGATGGTCGAGATGCCGGAGACGCCGGCGATGGCGCCCTCGATCAGCTCTGTGATCTGACTGTCGATCACCTGCGGCGCGGCGCCGGTGTAGGTGGTCTGGATGGTGATGGTGGCGGCGTCGATGTCGGGCAGTTCGCGGATCGGCAGGCGCGAGGCCGCCACAAGGCCGATCGCGATGATCAGCAGGCTCATCACCGAGGCGAGCACCGGGCGGCGCAGACAGAGGTCGGAGAGGGTCATGGCGCGGCCTCCCGCTCAGGCGCCGGGCGCGGCGGCGCGCCCTGACAGCGCGGCGCCCTCGCCCTCGATCTCGATCACCCGCACCGCGCGGCCGTCGCCGACCTTCTGCACGCCGCGCGTGATCACCATCTCGCCCGGCGCGAGGCCCTGCGTGATCTCGGCCCGGCCCTTGAGGCGCGCGCCCACCGTCACGGCGCGGCGCTCGGCGCGGTCCTGCGCCACCACATAGACGTAGGTTTCGCCCGCTTCGGAGACCACCGCCTCCTCCGGCGCCAGCACCCCCTGCCGCGCCGCCAGCACCAGCGTCACGCGCATGAAGGCGTCGCCGGGCAGGCGCAGGTCGGGGTTGGGGATGCGGGCGCGGGCGGTGAAGCTGCGGCTGACGGTGTCGATGCGCGGCGAGACCGAGGTCACCACGCCGTCGAACGCCTCGCCGGGGAAGATCTGCGTGGTCGCGCGCACTTCCGCGCCCGCGCGCACCTCTCCATAGAACCGCTCCGGCACGGCGAAATCCACATCAAGCGCGCTGATGTCGGCCAGATCGGCGACGGGGGTGTTGGCGCGCACCACCGCGCCCACGTCGGCCATGCGAAACCCCGCCACGCCGTCAAACGGGGCCAGCACCGTGCGATCCTCCAGCGCCTTCTGCGCCCGCTCCAGCCGCGCCTCGGCGCCGCTGAGCCCTGCGCGCGCCGCGTCGAATTCGGTCTCCGACAGGCGGCGCTGGGTGTAGAGCGCATAGGCGCGGTCAAAGGCGTTGCTGGCGCGGTCGAGATCGGCCTGCGCCTCCTGCAAGGTCGCGCGCTCGGTTGCGTCGTCGAGCTTCAGCAGCGCCTGACCGGCGCGCACCCGCTCTCCGCCGCTAAAGCCGAGTTCGGTGATCCGCCCGTCCGACAATGTCGCCAGCGCCACCGAGCGCAGCGGCCGCGCGGCGCCCACCGCCGCCACCGTGCGCTCGACGCGGTCCAGCGCCACCGCCGCCACCACCACGCCGGGCGCGGCGCGCGCGCGCGCAGGCGCCTCCGAGGACGCCGCGTCCTGCGACCGCCACAGCTGCCAGCCGCCATACCCGGCGCCCGCCAGCACGACGATGATCGCAAGTTGCCGGGCGATGCTGGCCATCCATGTCCTCCGTCGGGCGACGCCCCGAGTGGCGCGGCTGCGTGACGCACCCTTGATATTTGGGGGCGTGGCGCGGAAAGTCTCGCACGAAATGCGCCGCCGCGCGACCGGCGGCGCGACAAGCCATCGGGAGACCGCCCATGCGGCGCATCGTATCGCGGCTCGCAGCCGTCCTCGCGCTGGCGACGCTGGCGGGGTTCGGCCCCGCGCAGGCGCTCGACACCCCCGCCCGCGCGGCTCTGGTGCTCGACCTCTCCTCCGGCGCCGTGCTGCTGGAGAAGAACGCCGACCAGCCGCTGCCGCCGGCCTCGATGTCGAAGCTGATGACGCTCAACATGGTGTTCGAGGCCATCGCCGACGGGCGGCTGTCGCTGGAGGATCGCTTTCCGGTCAGCGAGACGGCGTGGCGCATGGGCGGCAGCAAGATGTTCGTCCACGTCGGCGACCGCATCCGCGTCGAGGATCTGCTCTATGGCGTCACCGTGCAGTCGGGCAACGACGCCTGCATCGTGCTGGCCGAGGGGCTGGCGGGCACCGAGGCCGCCTTCGCCGCCCGCATGAACGCCCGCGCGCCCGAGATCGGGCTGACCAACTCGCATTTCGAGAACGCCACCGGCTGGCCGGGCGACAACCATGTGATGAGCGTGCGCGATCTGGCGCGGCTCGCCAGCCGCATCGTCACCGAGTTTCCGCAGTTCCACCCGTATTTCTCGGTGCGCGAGTTCACCTGGGAGGGCATCACCCAGGCCAACCGCAACCCGCTGCTGGGGCTGGACATCGGCGCCGACGGCATGAAGACCGGCCACACCGAGGCGGCGGGCTATGGCCTTGTCGCCACGCTCAACCGCGACGGGCGGCGCGTGGTGGTGGTGCTGTCGGGCCTGTCCAGCATGAGCGAGCGGCGCATCGAGGCGGAAAAGCTCGCCAACTGGGCCTATCGGGAGTTCCGCACCGGCGCGCTCTACCGCGCGGGCGAGGCGGTCGCAGAGGCCGAGGTCTGGATCGGCGCCGCGCCGCGCGTGGGGCTGGCCCCGGCTTCCGATCTGGTGGTGACGGTCCCGGTGGCCGACGCCGACCGCATCCGGGCGCGCGTGCGCTATGACGGCCCCGTGCGCGCGCCGATCGCGAAGGGACAGCACATCGCCGATCTGATCGTCGAGACGCCGGGCGTGGGCGCGGTCAGCTATCCGCTGCTCGCCACGGCGGATGTCGCGGCGGGCGGCGTGGTGGAGCGGCTGACGGCGGCGGCGCGGCTGCTGCTGGCGCGGCTGATGGCGCCAGAGGCGTCGTGAGCGAAAAACGCGGCCTTTTCATCACCGTCGAAGGCGTTGACGGCGCGGGCAAGTCCACCCAGCTCGCGCTTCTGGCCGACGGCTTGCGCGCGGCGGGGCGCGACGTGGTGGCGACGCGCGAGCCGGGCGGCGCGCCGGGGGCCGAGGAGATCCGCCGCCTGCTGGTGGACGGGGCGCCGGGGCGCTGGTCGGCCGAGACCGAACTGCTGCTGTTCACCGCCGCGCGCCGCGACCACATGGAGCGCACCCTGCGCCCGGCGCTGGCGCGCGGCGCGGTGGTGCTGTGCGACCGCTATGTCGATTCGACCCGCGCCTATCAGGGCGCGCGGCGCGGCGCGGACGCCTGCGGCGTGGATCGCGCGACCGTGGACGCGCTGCACCGCCTGATGATCGGGCTGGACCCCGACCTGACGCTGATCCTCGACATCGACCCGGCGCGGTCGCTGGCGCGCGGAACCGCGCGGCCCGGCGCGCCGGGGCGCTTCGAGGGCTTCGGGCTGGACTTTCAGCGCGCGCTGCGCGCCGCCTTCCGCGCCATCGCCGAGGCCGAGCCGGTGCGCTGCGCCCTGATCGACGCCAGCGGCGCGCCCGACGCCGTGGCGGCGTTGCTGCGCGCGGCGGTGGCTGACCGGCTGGGGCTCTGACGCCATGGCGCGCGAGCCCGAGGCGATCCCCGAACCCGACCGCGCCCCCGGCGCGCCGCACCCGCGCGAAACGCTGACGCTTTACGGACAGCACGCGGCGGAGACGGCGTTTCTGGGGGCGTGGCGCGCCGGGCGGCTGCACCACGCCTGGCTGCTGCGCGGCGCGCGCGGCGTCGGCAAGGCGACGCTGGCCTACCGCATCGCCCGCGCGCTGCTGGCGCAGGACGCGGCGCCGCAGACGCTGGCGCTGGCGGGGGATCACCCGGTCGCGCGGCGGGTGGCGGCGCAGTCCGAGGCGCGGCTGAAAACCCTGCGCCGCCCGTGGGACGCCAAGGCCAAGCGCCTGCGCGCGATGATCACGGTGGACGAGGTGCGCGGCTTGCGGCCGTTCTTCGGCCTGTCCGCCGCTGACGGCGGCTGGCGCGTCGCGGTGGTGGACGCCGCCGACGAGATGAACCCCGCCGCCGCCAACGCGCTGCTGAAGATGCTGGAGGAGCCGCCCGAACGCGCGATGCTGCTGCTGGTGGCGCAGGCGCCGGGGCGGCTGTTGCCCACCATCCGCTCGCGCTGCCGAACGCTCGACCTCGCGCCGCTGGCGCCGGACGATCTGGCGCGCGCGCTGGCCGATGCGGGCGCGGGCGCGCCGCCCGACGCAGGCCCGCTGGCGGCGCTGTCGGGCGGCGCGCCGGGCGCGGCGCTGCGGTTGGCCGATCAGGACGCGCCCGCGCTCTACGCCCGGCTGGCGGGGCTGCTGGCGCAGGCGCCGGGGATGGATCGCGGCGCGCTGATCGCGCTGGCCGACCAGGCCGCCGGGCGCGACGCGCAGGCGCGCTACGCCATGCTGCTCGACCTGACGGTGACGCTGTTGCAGCGTCTGGCGCGGGCGGGCGCGGGCGCGGGCGGCCCCCCCGCCGCGCCCGCCGAGCCGAAGCTGGCGGCGCGGCTGGCGCCCGACGCGGCGCGCGCGCGGCTCTGGGCCGAGGCCGCCGCCGAGACGCAGACCCGCGCCGCGCGGGCGTTGCTGGTCAACCTCGACCCCGCGCATACCGTGCTCGACATCTGGCTGCGGCTTGACGCGGTCGCCGCGCGCGCACTAGACCGCTGAGGAATCCTCGCATGGCGGAGTCCTCGCAAATGTCAGCGTCCGAGCTGGTGGACAGCCATTGCCACCTCGACTTTCCCGACCTGATCGGCGAGATCGACGCCGTGGTGGCGCGCGCCCATGCGGCGGGGGTGACGCGGATGGTCACCATCGCCACCACGCTGGCGCGCGCGCCCGCCGCGCAGGCGATCGCCGAGGCGCAGCCGGGCGTGTTCTTCGCCGCAGGCGTCCACCCGATGGAGGCCGCCGCGCATCCCGCCTTCACGGTTGAGGATCTGGCGCGGCTGGCGCAGCACCCGCGCATGGTGGGCATCGGCGAGACCGGGCTGGACTATCACTATTCCGCCGACAGCGCCGCCGCGCAGCAGGCCAGCCTGCGCCTGCACATCGAGGCCGCGCGGCGCACCGGCCTGCCGCTGATCATCCACGCCCGCGCCGCCGACGCCGACATGGCGCGCATCCTGGCCGAGGAGCACGCGGCGGGCGCCTACGCCTGCGTCATGCACTGCTTCTCCTCCAGCGCCGCGCTGGCCGAGGCGGCGCTCGACCTTGGCTTCTATTTGTCGATGTCGGGCATCGCGGCGTTTCCGAAGTCGGGCGATCTGCGCGCGATCTTCGCCGCCGCGCCGCTGGAGCGCATCCTGGTCGAGACCGACTCGCCCTACCTCGCCCCCCCGCCGCATCGCGGCAGGCGCTGCGAACCCGCCTACACGGCGTTGACCGCGCAGGTCGGCGCGGAGGCGTTCGGCATGAGCCTTGAGGACTTCGCCGCCGCGACCTCCGCCAATTTCGACCGGCTGTTCACAAAGGCGGCGTCCTGATGGCCGAGTTGCGCGTCACCATCCTGGGCTGCGGCTCCTCGGGCGGCGTGCCGCGTCTGGGCGGGCGCTGGGGCGCCTGCGACCCGACCAACCCGAAGAACCGCCGCCGCCGCTGCGCGATCCTGGTCGAGCGCGTCACGCCGCAGGGCGCGACGCGGGTGCTGGTGGACGCCGGCCCCGACATGCGCGAACAGTTGCTGAGCGCGGAGGTCGGCGACCTCGACGCGGTGCTGTTCACCCATGAACACGCCGACCATGTGCACGGCATCGACGACCTGCGCCAGATCGTGTTCAACCGCCGCGCCCGCCTGCCGGTCTGGGCGCCGCCCGCCGCGGCCGAGGTGCTGCGCGCGCGCTTCGCTTATGTGTTCGAGGCGCCGCCGGGCAGCCTCTATCCGCCGATCCTCGATCTGGGCGTGATCGACGGGCCGGTGACCATCGACGGCGCAGGCGGGCCGCTGACCGCCCTGCCCTTCGCCACCCCGCACGGAAGCATCGAGGCGCTGGGATTCCGCTTCGGCCCCGTGGCCTATCTGCCCGACGTCTCGGCGATGAGCGAGGCCGCCTGGGCGGCGGTGCAGGGCTTGGAGTGCTGGATCGTCGATGCGCTGCGCTATGAGCCGCACATGACGCATTCGCACCTTGCGCAGACGCTCGACTGGATCGCGCGGGCGAAACCGGCGCGCGCGGTGATCACCAACATGCACATCGACCTCGACCACGACCGCGTCGCGGCGGAGACCCCCGACCATGTGGACCCGGCGCACGACGGCATGACCCTGACGTTCAGGGTCTGAGGGCGATGCTTCCGGTCCTCGTCGTCGTCGCGCCGGTGTTCCTGATCGTCGGCGCGGGCTACGCCGCCGTGCGGGTGGGCGGCTTTCCGCAGAGCGCGGTGGACGGGCTGATGGCGTTCGCGGTGCGTTTCGCGGTGCCGCTGCTGCTGTTCGCGGCGATCTACCGGCTCGATCTGGCGCGCGATTTCGACACCGAGCTGCTGCTGGCGTTCTACACCGGCGCGGTGATCTGCTTCGTGATCGCGATCGCGCTGGCGCGCCTGGTTTGGCGGCGCAGGCCGGGCGAGGCGGTGGCGATCGGCTTTTGCGCGCTGTTCTCCAACTCGGTGCTGCTGGGCCTGCCGATCATGACGCGCGCCTATGGCGTGGACGCGCTGGCGCCGAATTTCGTGATCATCTCGATCCACGCGCCGTTCTGCTATCTGCTGGGCATCGTGGTGATGGAGTTCTCGCGCCGCGACGGCGTCGGGCTGGCCGCCACGGTGACGCGCGCAGGCAAGGCGATGTTCTCCAACGCGCTGACCATCGGGCTGGCGGCGGGCTTCGCGCTGAACCTCGGCGGCGTGGTCGTGCCCGGCTTCATGATGAGCGCGGTGGACATGATGGCGATGGCCGCCCTGCCCGCCGCGCTGTTCGGGCTGGGCGGCGCGCTGACGCGCTACAAGCTGCGCGCCGATGTGGGCGTCGCGTCGGCGACGGCGGGGCTGTCGATTCTTGTGCACCCCGCCATCGCCTATGCCCTGTGCGTCTGGGTGTTCGCCCTGCCGCCCGAGCTGACGCGCGCGGCGGTGGTGACGGCGGCGATGCCGCCCGGCATGAACGGCTATGTCTTCGCCACCATGTATAACCGCGCGCAGGGCGCGGCGGCGAGCACGGTGCTGATCGGCACGGCGGCGTCGGTGGTCAGCATCAGCTTCTGGCTGTGGCTGCTGGGCGGCGCTTTCGGCGCCTGAGCGCGCCTCAGGCCGACCGCCCGCGCGCCGAGGCGTAGCCGCAGCGCCAGCGCGTCACCCGCCAGCCGGGCCGCTCGCCGGTCCAGCGCGCCAGCACCGCCTGCGCGCCCATCATGCAGGTCATCAGCGAGACATCCGAAAACGTCAGCGCGCGTTCCTGACACTGCTGCGGCGACAGCGACAGGCAGGCGACGAAAAACAGCTCGATCATGGTCCATCCCCGCTTTCGGGGCGCGGCGGCCGCGCAGGACGCCCGCGCTGGAGAACCGCGCATGCCACAGCCCATGCTGCGACTGCGAAGAGGATGGAGACAGGGCGTTATCGACTCACATCAATTCGGCGCAATTCGGCGGCAAAAGGCTGCTTGCCTTTTTGAAAGGCGCCATTTCGTCACAGGCGCCGCCGTTTCGGGCAGCGACTCACGCCGCGACTTCGACCACCCGCACGCCCTGCGGCGTGGCCGACAGCGCGATCTCGCCGTTGCGCAGCCGCAGCGCGTCGGCGCCGAACACCTCCCGCCGCCAGCCGCTGAGCGCGGGGATCGCGGGCGTCTCCTGCGCGGCCAGCGCCTCGAGGTCGGCGCTGCTGGC
>CAZRFB010000198.1:0-2380 GCA_964599185.1 uncultured Rhodobacterales bacterium
TCCGCCGCGCGGTCGGCTCTCATCGAAGATCAGGGCGTCGCTGTTGATCTGGTCGTTGCGGATCGCCTCCAGCCTTGCGCGTTCGCGCTCCAGCCGGTCGCGCTCTTCGGCCTGGCCCGGCGACGGAATGCCGGCGGTCACCGGCGCCGCCATCCGTCGCGCCGCCTCCAGCTCGCGCTGATGGAGCTCGCGCTGCAGGCGAAGCGCCTCCGCCTGCTCGTCGCGCAGCTGTTGAGCCTGCTCGGCCAGGATCGCCCGCAGGCCGTCGGCGTCGAGCGCCGGGCCTTGCGGGCGCTCCATCATTGTGTGCATCGCAGTCTCCAGCGCCGCCAGCCTGTCGGCCTCGCTCGGCGCGGCGGGCGAGGGGATCACCGGCGCTGCGGTCGCTTCGGTGGAGATCTCGGGCGCCCGCGTCACTTCTGTCGAGATGCCAGGATCGATGCGGGAGGCGCGCTGGATCTCCTCCACGCGCGAGGCGCCAAAGCCCAAAAAACGGCCAACCTGCTCCGGCGCGACGACGAGTGCGGCGACAGCCGCAAAGCCTGTCGCCGCCGCCGTCATGCCCGCCGCGCGCCCGGCGCCGCCGCTGCGGCCGCGCCGCGCAAGCTCGCGACGGCGGGCCGCGATGACGCCCGGCTCGCCCTCGGCGCCGCTATCCGGGTCAACGGTCATCGAGGCCTCCCGTGGCGGAAGGGCTCTGCGCCGCCGGCCACGCGCGCTGGATCGGCGCGGCGCGAGCGGAGGCGACGCAAAGCGCCTCGTCGCCGATGCGCACGGTCCAGCGGTCCGAGACGCCGTCGACGATCACGCTGTCGCCGGCCTGCCGCAGGTTGACGATGCTCTCGGCGCCAGTCTCGTCGACCTTGAAGATCGCTGGTCTGGCCGTGTTCGGGGCGAAACGGAACGTTGTCTGGCGCGTGTCGTCGAACACCGCGACCGGCTGAAACGGCGCATCGCCCGCCACGAGGTAGTTGTGAAACAGCGGCCCCGCCCGGCCCGCGCCGCCGCCGCCGCTTGCGCCGCCGAACTGTATCAGGTCCTCGGCAGGGTAGGTGAAGCCGACGCGGAAGTTGAGCGCCGACGAGGCGCTCGGGCGCAGCGCGCGCAGCTCGAAGGTGTAGACGCGGGCGTCGGTCATCACCGTCATGTTGGTGTGGGCGCGCTCGATCAGCGGCTTGATCGAGATCACGTCGCCGCGGTCGAGCCGCAGGATCTGCCACGATGCGCTATCGCCGATCTGGATCGACTCGATGATCTCACCAGGCGCAAACTGCACCGAGGTGATGAAACGCATGTGCACATCGAGCCGGTAGACGGTGTTTTCATCATAGACGAAGCGTTTTATGCGCGGATCGACTGGCAGCGAGACCGGCCGGGTGTCGGCCAGCGCGGGCATGGCGGGCGCAAGACCGGCGATCAGGACCGCCGCCAGCATCATCGCGGCGCGCTGCGCGCGCGTCGTTCCGGGGTCGTGCGCCATCAGTCCGCCTCTCTGCTGCTGAGCGTCTCCGCATCGATGCGGTAGCTCGTGATGGTGAAGCCGAGGGGGTTGCTCCAGACGGCCTCGAGGGTGCGCTCGACGCGCGGGTTGAAGGCGAAACCCAGCGTCGCGACGAAATCCCGGCTGATCGGCCGTTCGCCGGCGACCTCGCGACGCTTGGTGAAGCGCACCTGCGCCGTGCCCTCGTTCAAAATCGTCACCGACTTGACGACGACGCGCTGGACGACCGATCCGCCGTGCAGGTTCGGCGGATACTCGGGGTTCGACGTGCTCCACAGCGCCCGTAAGGACTCGGCCGCCTGATCCGTCGACCGCCGCAGAACGTCGGGGATGCGGGTCGCGTTGTCGACGGTGTGATAGGTCTCACGATCGGTGACGTAAGAGACCAGCTCGGATTGCCGAACCGCATCCTGCTCGGAGAGGCTGATCGCCTGCACCTCGACCACCTTCTCTGCCGCGCCGGTGGCGCGGTCGACGATCACGACGTAGGGGCGCACCTCCTTCAGCGGCGCGATCATCGCCAGCGCGGCGACGGACGTCGCCGCCACGACCAGACATCCCCCGGCGAACCACCAGGCGATGGCCCGCGACCGGCGCACGCCATGCAGAACCTCGTCGGTGAAGCCGTGCATCGCGGCGTCGTAGTCTTGCCCCATCGCGGAATCCTCCCACGGCGCGCGGCGCGGACCGCGCTCAAAATTCTGTCAGCGGCGGGCGCGCCAGCCGCGATCAGGACGGCTTGTCCTTGTTGCGACCGGCGATGTTGTCGCGCTTGTATTGCGCGACGGCGGCGCGGCCTGCGTCGCGGCGGTCGCGCCAGTCCGGCTCGTTGCCGAGCCTGGTCTGGCGCGCCTGATCGGCCGCGATGCCGGCGCGCCG
>CAZRFB010000199.1:0-6694 GCA_964599185.1 uncultured Rhodobacterales bacterium
CAGACCATCGACGCGCTGGCGGGCGCCGCAGGCACCATCGGCTACGAAATCCTGACAAGCCTTGGATCGCGCTACGCCCGCCGCTATGAAGGCGGGGAAGCGATCCCTCTGGCGGAGCGATGACGGTGGCGTTGGTGTCGGTATTGCAAGGTTTCCTCGCCTCGATCGGGCGCACCGTGCTGGGCCTGTGTCAGGTGACCGGCGCGCTCAGCCTGTTCGCGGGCGCGGGCGTCAGCCATGTGTTCCGCCCGCCGTTCTTCTGGCGCGAGTTTACGGCGCAACTGCTGCGCATCGGCTATTTCTCGCTGCCGGTGGTGGGCATGACCGCGCTGTTCACCGGCGCCGCGCTGGCGTTGCAGATCTACGCGGGCGGCGCGCGGTTCAATGCGGAATCGGTGGTGCCCTCGATCGTCGCCATCGGCATCACGCGAGAGCTTGGGCCGGTGCTGGGCGGGCTGATGGTGGCGGGGCGGGTCTCGGCCTCGGTCGCCGCCGAGATCGGCACCATGCGCGTCACCGAACAGATCGACGCGCTCACCACGCTTTCGACCAATCCCTACAAGTATCTGGTGGCGCCGCGCCTCGCCGCCGCCACGCTCGCCCTGCCCGCGCTGGTGTTCATCGGCGACGTGATCGGCATCATGGGCGGCTTTCTGGTCGGCGTTGGGCGGCTCGACTTCAACGCAGGCAGCTACATGGCCAACACCATCGACTTTCTGGAGGTGGGCGACGTGACCTCGGGGCTGATCAAGGCCGCCGTCTTCGGCTTCATCATCGCGCTGATGGGCTGCTACCACGGCTACAACTCCGGGCGCGGCGCGCAAGGGGTGGGCCGCGCGACCACCAACGCCGTGGTCTCCGCCTCGATCCTGATCCTCGCGTCGAACTATGTGATGACCGAATTCTTCTTCGTGGGCGCGTGATGCAGACGCCCCGGATCGAACTTGCCGGCGTGCGCAAGAGCTTTGCCGACAACCATGTGCTGCGCGGCGTCGATCTCAAGGTGCCCAAGGGCGGTTCGATGGTGGTGATCGGCGGCTCTGGCACCGGCAAGTCAATCACGCTGAAATGCGTGATCGGACTGGTGCGCCCCGACGCGGGCGTGGTGCGGCTGGATGGAAAGGACGTGACCCACGCGCGCGGCGCCGCGCGCGACGCGGTGCTCGACCGGTTCGGGATGCTGTTTCAGGGCGGCGCGCTGTTCGACAGCCTGCCGGTCTGGCGCAACGTCGCCTTCCGCCTGTTGCAGGGCAAGCGCCGCAAAAGCGCCGAGGAGGCCCGCGCCATCGCCATCGACAAGCTGCGCCGCGTCGGCCTTGGCCCCGAGACCGCCGACAGCTTTCCCGCCGAATTGTCGGGGGGGATGCAGAAGCGCGTCGGCCTGGCGCGCGCCATCGCCGCCGAGCCGGAGATCATCTTCTTCGACGAACCCACCACCGGCCTCGACCCGATCATGGCCGACGTGATCAACGACCTGATCCGCGAGATCGTTGTCGAGATGGGCGCCACCGCCATGACCATCACCCACGACATGACCTCGGTGCGCAAGATCGCCGACGAGGTGGCGATGCTGCACGAGGGCGTGATCCAGTGGTGCGGCCCGGTGGGCGATCTGGACGACAGCGGCAATCCTTACGTCGATCAGTTCATCCACGGTCGCGCGACCGGCCCCATCGCCGCGCTGCGCTAGGGTAAGGTGATGCAGGCTGTCAGCGCCGCCTCGCCAAGCGCCGCCCCGGCCCGATTGTGCGGCGCCCGACCGTGCGGCGCCCGGCCGTGCCGCGCGCGATTGTGCCGCGCCCACCCCAGTCTCGCCAGCGCCACGATGCGCGCCGGCCCGCGTCAGCGGCCCGCCGGTGGCGGGACGCGCGGGCCGGTCGGCCGGAGGCGCAAGCCGCAGGCCGAGGGGCGCCCCGCCATCGCCTCACGCTGCAAATCGGGCCGTGACCGCCCGGCGGACGCGTTTTCGCGTCCGCCCCCGGCAGGGCGGACGCGGCCCGATCTGTCGCGGGACAGATCGGGCGGGAGAACGCGCGCAGCGACGCCTGCGCTTGAAGCAACCGGACTCTAGCGCCCATGGCCCGCGACGCCCCCGCCTTCGTCTGCGCCGCCTGCGGCGCGGCGCACCGAAAATGGTCGGGGCGCTGCGACGCCTGCGGCGCGTGGAACAGCCTCAGCGAGGACGCAGGCCTTCCCGCCGCAGGCCCCGCCTCCCGCACGCTGGGCGCCGCCAAGGGCCGCAAGACGCCGCTGGTTCCGCTGTCGGGCGAGGAGGCGCCGCCGCCCCGGATGCCCTCGGGCGGCGCGGAGCTTGACCGGGTGCTCGGCGGCGGCCTCGTGCCCGGCTCCGCCGTGCTGGTCGGCGGCGACCCCGGCATCGGCAAATCGACGCTGCTGCTGCAAGCCGCCGCCGCTTTCGCGCGGCTGGGCGCCAAGGCGGTCTATGTCTCGGGCGAGGAGGCGACGGCGCAGGTGCGGATGCGCGCCGCGCGGCTGGGGCTGGCCGATGCGCCTGTGCTGCTGGCCGCCGAGACCAACCTGCGCGACATCCTCACCACGCTGGATGCGGAGCGCCCCGCGCTGGCGGTGATCGATTCGATCCAGACCATGTGGGCCGACAACGTGGACAGCGCGCCCGGCTCGGTCTCTCAGGTGCGCGCGGCGACGCATGAGCTGACCAGCTTCGCCAAGCGGCGCGGCTCGGCGGTGATCCTGGTCGGCCACGTCACTAAGGACGGCCAGATCGCCGGGCCGCGCGTGATCGAGCACATGGTGGACACCGTGCTCTACTTCGAGGGCGAGCGCGGCCACCAGTTCCGCATCCTGCGCGCGGTCAAGAACCGGTTCGGCGCGGCGGACGAGATCGGCGTGTTCGAGATGACCGGCGCAGGCCTCGCAGAGGTCGCCAACCCCTCGGCGCTGTTTCTGGGCGACCGCGGCGGCCGCGCGCCCGGCGCCGTGGTGTTCGCGGGCGTCGAGGGCACAAGGCCCCTGCTGTGCGAGATTCAGGCGCTGGTCGCCTCCTCCAGCCTCGGCACGCCGCGCCGCGCGGTGGTGGGGTGGGACAGCGCGCGGCTGGCGATGGTGCTGGCGGTGCTGGAGGCGCGCGCGGGCGTCTCGATGGCGGGGATGGACGTCTATCTCAACGTCGCGGGCGGCCTGCGCATCAGCGAACCCGCCGCCGATCTGGCGGTCGCCGCCGCGCTGATGTCGGCGCTCACCGACGCGCCGCTGCCGCCAGAGGCGGTGATTTTCGGCGAAATCAGCCTCTCCGGCGCGGTGCGCCCTGTTTCTCAGGCCGAAGCGCGGCTAAAGGAAGCGGTGAAGCTCGGTTTTTCCGCCGCCTACGCGCCGCAAGGCCCTGGCGCCGCGCCGGGCATGGCGGTTCATCCGGTCGGCGATCTGCGCAGCTTTGTCGAAGCGCGGTTCGGCCCGCCGCAGCAACGGGAATAGATTGATGGCGTTCACCATCGCCGATGGCGTCGTGCTGCTAATTGTCGCGGTGTCGGCGCTGCTGGCCTATGCGCGGGGCCTCACGCGCGAGACGCTCGCCATCGCGGGATGGGTGATCGCGGGGATGGGCGCGTTCTTTTTCGCGCCGCTGCTGGAGCCGCTGATGCGCGAGATCCCGGTGGTCGGCGATTTTCTGCGCTCGTCGTGCACGCTGTCGATCCTCGCCGCCTTCGCGGTCGCCTTCGCCGTTGGCCTGATCGTGCTGTCGATCTTCACGCCGCTTCTGTCGGGCGTGATTCGCGATTCGGCGCTGGGGCCGTTCGACCGGGGTCTGGGCTTCCTGTTCGGCGTGGCGCGCGGCGTCGCGCTGGTGGCGGTGCTCTACATGCTCTACGACCTTGCCGTGCCCAGCGAACAGCGCATCGCAGCCATCGACGCCGCCGCCTCCAGCCGCGTGATCGTGGACGCCGCCGACCTGATCCGCGCCAACGCGCCCGACGCGATGCCGCAATGGCTGGGCGCGCGCATCGACGCGCTGATGGGGTCATGCGGCGCGGCGGCGCCCGCCGGCGGCGGCGCGGGCGCGTAAACCCCTCAGCCGCGCAGCGACTGTTCCGGCGGGTAAGCCGCCGCGAACCGCGCCCGCAGCGCCAGCGCGAAGGTCGCCACCGCGCCCGCCTGATGGACGATGGCCAGCGCCAGCGGCGCGGCGTGCATCACCGTCAGCACGCCCCACGCGGCCTGCGCCCAGACCGCAAGCGCCGCGATCCCCGCCCAGCGCGCCACCGCCCGCAGCTTGCCGCGCCGCGCCGCGATCCACGCCGCCAGCGCGACCAGCGCCAACAGATACCCTGCGACGCGGTGGTTGAACTGGGTCAGCGCCTCACCCCAGATGAAGTTGCGCCACACAGGCGCAAGATCGAACGCCTCCGGCGGCAGGATCGCGCCCTGCATCAGCGGCCAATCGACATAACCGCGCCCGGCGTCGTTGCCCGCCACCAGCGCGCCGAGCAGCACCTGAACGAAGCACAACGCCACCACGGCGCCGCTCCAGCCCAGACCGCCGCGCCGCCTGCGCGCCTGCAACAGCGCCCATTCCTCGCGCAGCAGCCGCCACGCAGGCCACAGCAGCGTCGCCAGAATCAGAAACGCCAGCCCCAGATGCAGCGTCAGACGATAGGGCGCCACCGAGACCAGCTCGGACCCCGGCGCCACGCCGCTATCGACCATCCACATCCCCAGCACAGCCTGCCCCGCGCCCAGAACGCCGGGCAGGACCAGCGCGGGCCAATACCCCGCCGGAACCCGGCGCAGCGCGGCGAAGGCGAGCAGGCCCGCCGCCCAGACCAGCCCGATCACCCGTCCGAACTGGCGATGGCCCCATTCCCACCAGTAGATCGGCTTGAAGTCCGCCAGCGTCATCCAGGAATTCACTTCGCGAAACTGCGCGGTTTGCTGGTATTTCTCGAACTCGGCCAGCCACTCGGCCTCGGTCAGCGGCGGCACGGTCTGCAGCACCGGATGCCATGAGACCATCGACAACCCGCTGTCGGTCAGCCGCGTCATGCCGCCGACCAGCACCATCGCCGCCGTCAGCGCCGCCAGCGCCAGCAGCCATCCCGCGATCCAGCCGCGCGCGCGCCGTTTCGCGCGCTCGGCGGCGCCGGGGGCGGGCGCGGCGGCGCGCGGGCCGCTCACCTCCTCGAAGATCGCGCGGGGCTTGCTCATCGGTGTCTCTCCATCGCCGCGCCGGATGTAACGCCGGGGGCGGCGCGCGACAAGCGACGCTCAGTCGCGCCGGGCGCGGCGCGAAAAGGTCAGTTGCGCAGGATCAGCCGCGCAGGGTCAGTCGCGCAGGGTCTTTTCCTCGAAGGCGATGGCGCGGTCGATCAGCGCGCGCCACAGCTCGGCGTAGGGCGCCGGGTCCAGCCCTTCCGCCTCAGCCGCCGCGCGCACGTTGTCGAGCACCTGCGCCACCCGCTCGGGGATGCGCGCGGGCAGGCCCAGCCCCTGCTTGATTTCGACGGCGCGCGCGATGTGCGCCTCGCGCTGCGCGAACAGCGCCATCAGCGCGCGGTCGATGGCGTCGATCTGGCCGCGCAGCGCCTCCATGTCGGCGCAGGCGGCGGGATCGGGCGCGATGAGCCGCACCACGCGCCCAGCGCGCCCCGCCGATAGCGCCTTGATCACGCCGCGCAAGGAGCGCACGTCCTGCGCCGTCAGCGGCGCGCGGCGGAACAGGTTTTCCAGATGCGCGCGCAGCGCCGGGCCCTTGAGGGCGGGCCAGAAATAGTTGGCCGGCGCAAGCTCGGCGAACAGATGCTCCAGCATCGCCGTCACGTCGGCGGCGGGCGCCAGCGCCTCGGCGCGCGCTGGCCGCATCCCCGCCGCCTTGCGCCATTCATACGCGATCAGCAGCGAGGCCTGCGCCAGGTTGATCGACGCGAAGGCCGGGTTGGTCGCCACCGAGATGATCACGTTGGCGCGGATCACGTCGTCCTGCTCCAGCCCGGAGCGCTCCGGCCCGAACAGCACGCCCACCCGGTCGCCTGCGGCGATCCGGGCGGCCATATCGGCGACCGCCTGCTCGGGCGACATCACCTGCTTGGTGAGGTCGCGGGGCCGGGCGGTGGTGGCGTAAACGCGGCCGAGATCGGCGGTCGCGGCGTCGGTGTCGGCGAACACCTGCACGGCGTCGAGCACCGCGCTGGCGCCGGAGGCCATGGCGGTGGAAGAGGGGTTCGGCCAGCCGTCGCGGGGGCTGACCAGCCGCATGCGCTCCAGGCCGAAGTTCCACATCGCCCGCGCCGCCGCGCCGATGTTCTCACCCAACTGCGGGCGAACCAGGATGAAGAATGGCCCGTCGGGGGACCACTCCGGCGCGCGGGTGCTGTCGGTGCCTGATGCCATGGCGCGCCGCTTAGCGCGGCGCCCCGCCCCGCGCAAGCCGCCAAGCGGGCGCTTGTGCCGCAACGCGGCGTTCTTGCGGTGCAGCAAGAGGGGCGATAGCGTTCGCGCGCATCCGCGAACACCGCATGGGAGGGGCTACATGAGCAAGATCAAGGTCGCAAATCCGGTCGTCGAACTCGACGGAGACGAAATGACCCGGATCATCTGGGACTTCATCAAGCAAAAGCTCATCCTGCCCTACCTCGACATCGACCTGAAATACTACGACCTCGGCATCGAGGAGCGCGACCGCACCAACGACCAGATCACCGTGGACGCGGCGCACGCGATC
>CAZRFB010000200.1:0-11611 GCA_964599185.1 uncultured Rhodobacterales bacterium
ATGTCGATCCGGTCGCCGCGCCGCCAGCGCGCCAGCAGCCACAGCAGATCGGCGCGGCGGAACGCGACGCAGCCTGCGGTCGGCTTGCCGGGGCCGCGCCGGACGTGGAGAAAGATCGCCGATCCGGCGCCGGGGCGGCCCTCGCGATTGTGATCGGTGACCGCCACCACGTCATAGAGCGGATCCGCGCGGCGCATCCGCTCGGCGGAGAACGCCGTGGGCAGCGCGACGGCGCGGTTGTAGCGCGGGCAGGCGAGGTCGTCGCTCCAGCCCTGACGCGGGCCGATGCGGCGGCGCGGCAGGCGGCAGGCGGGCGGGCCGAGGCGGTCGGCGCGCCACCACAGCGCGATCAGCCGCCAGCGCCCGGCGGGCGTGGCGCCGTCGCCCTCACGCTTGGCCGCCGTGATCCCGCCGCGCCCGATCTCGCAGGGCAGGCGGCGCCCGAGAAAGAACGCGCCCTGGGCTGTGACGCGCAGCGCGCGGGCGGGGCGCGGCGCGGCGGTCGTCGCGGCGCCGCCGCGCAAGGGTGTCGCGGCGCCGCCGCGCAAGGGTGTCGTGGCGCCGCCGCGCAAGGGTGTCGCGGCGCGCTTGCGCGCGGGCGTCATGGCGCCGCCGCGCAAGGGCGTCGCCCGCGCGGGGCCGCGCCCTGCGCCGCTTGCGCGCATTGAAATGCGCCGGAGCCGGGGAGAGACTGACGCCGACGCGATCGGGAACAGGCGGCCCGGGAACAGGCGGCGACGGGCGCGAAGATGCGGCGGGGGAGGGGGCCATGAGCCAGTCGAAAGGCGAAGCGCAACACCGCAAGCGGGCGCCGCGCTTCAGGGGGGCGCTGGTCGCGGGCGGCTATCTCGCGCTCGGCGCGGCGCTTGGCGTCCTCGGGCTGAAAGCCGACGCGCCGCTGGCGCTCAGCGCGCTGATCCTGCTGAGCGAGCCGGTTTCGTCGCTGGCCGGCGGGGCGCTCGGGCCATGGACCGCCGTGGCGCTGGGCCTCAGCGTCAACGCCGCCGCGCTGGGGTATGTCGCGCACAGCGTGGCGCGGTTCGGGTCGCGGGTGGATGGCATGGTCGCGCTCGCCGACCGGGTGCTGGGCCGACGCGGCGGCTGAGCGCGCCTTCACCCCGCTCAGCGGCGCCGCGACAGCGTGCTCCAGCCGAGCGCGTCCGAGAACACCGTCCCCGATTCGCCGACCGCCGACGTGCGCGGCTTCGACGACAGCAGCGGGAACGGCCAGAAGCCGCGCGACATGAACCGCGACTGGCCCACGGCCGATGTGCGCTTGCGCCGCGCCGACAGCAGCGGGAACGGGATGAACCAGGTGGTGTAGTGGCCCGATTCGCCCACGGCGGAAGTGCGCTTGCGCGGCGCCGACAGCGTCCGGATCGCGAACAGGTCAGAGATCAGGCCCGACCGCCGCCGCCGGTAGGCTGTGGGCGCGTTCATCGGCCATGACGGCGAAGTCAGCGCGACCGGCGCCGACGCGGGCGCCAGCGCGGGCGGCGCCGCCCTGGATTTCCTGGCGCCCTTGGGCATGTCGATGTCGCTCATCCGATCATCTCCTTTCACGGGGTTCACGCGGATCGCGCAGTCTGCACGTATCAGTCTGCACGTATCAGTCTGCACGCATCATCCTGCACGCATCATTCCACTCTCCCGCGCCGCCCGACCGTCATTGACCGCGCGCCACGGCGACGTCCCGCGCCATCATGCGCCATGTCGCGGCGAGCGCAAGCGCCAGCAGCGCGATCTCGACGGCGAACACCGCAAGGTAGGGCGTGGCGGGGTCGACGCTGACCGGCGCCGCCACGATCACGTCGCGAATCACCCCGCCGACAGCGATCGCGACGCCTGCCGCCGTGGTCTGCACCGCGCCCCATGCGCCCAGCGCCAGCCCGATCTGGTTTCGCGGCGCGGCGCGCATGCTTGCCGTCAGCGTGCCGTGCGAGAACAGCCCGGCGCCGACCCCGGCCACCACGGTCGCGAGCGCGAGCAGCGGCGCGGCCAGCGCCGAGGCCGACCCGATCACCAGCGCGAAGGCGCCGACGCCGATCAGCGCGCCCCATCCCGACACCGCCAGCGGGCTGGCGCCGCGCGCCAGCGTGCGCGAGGCGTAGCCGAAGCCGAGCAGGCTGCCGAAGGCCAGCGCCATCGACAGCCGCGTGGTCGCCGCCACGCTCATCGCCAGTATCTGCCCGCCGAACGGCTCCAGCAGCACGTCCGCCATGCCGAAACCGGCGGTGCCCAGCGCGATCACCACCAGCAGGCGGCGGAACGCCGCGACGCGGGCGAGGCTGCGCCAGGCGTCGGCGAAACGCGGCGTCGGCGCGGTCTTCATCGCATGGGCGCGCACCGGGTCGCGCGCCTCCTGTTTCCACAGCGCGATCCCGTTCAGCGCCACGGTGAGGACGGCGGCGCCCTGGATCACCTGCACCAGGCGACCGGGGTTGTAGGGGTCGAGCAGCAAGCCGAACACGAAGGCGCTCACGATCATGCCCACGAGCAGCATCACATACATCAGCCCGACGACCCTGGGCTGGTCGGCCTCGTCCACCAGATCGGTCGCCAGCGCCAGACCCACCGTCTGCACCATGTGCAGCCCGGCGCCGACCAGCAGGAAGGCAACGCCCGCCGACGCCTGCCCGATCCATGGCGGCAAGTCGTGCGCCTCGTTATAGCCCGACAGCACCAGCAGCGCGAAGGGCATCACCGCGAAGCCGCCGAACTGCAGCAGCGTGCCCTTCCAGATATAGGGCACGCGCCGCCAGCCGAACGCCGAGCGGTGGTTGTCGGACTTGAAGCCGATCAGCGCGCGGAACGGCGCGAACAGCACCGGCAGCGCCAGCATCACGCCCACCACCGACGCCGGAACGCTCAATTCGACGATCATCACCCGGTTGAGCGTGCCGACCAGCAGCACCAGCGCCATGCCCACCGAGACCTGAAACAGCGACAGCCGCAACAGCCGCGACAGCGGCGCTTTTTCGCTCGCCACGTCGGCGAACGGCAGGAACCTCGGCCCCAGCCTTGCGAGCCGACCGAGCATCATGCGGCGATAGCCGGACATGGACCCCCCCATGGACGATACCGGAACGCGGGCGCGGGATTGCCGCGCCGGAACGCAGCGGATGGCGCGACCGGTTGGCGAGGTCCGCAGCCGCATGGCGCGCCGCGCGGGCCTCGTCGGTTCAGCTCAGGGAGCGGGCGTCCGCAGCGGGACGCCCGCGCCTCACTTGGCCGCGGCCTGAAGGCTGGCCACCGACACGCCGTGCCGCATCGCCGCCAGCGCCGGGTTCGCATCCGCCGGCGCCATGGCCGTCACGCCGCCCAGCGGGCGCCCGTTGACGAAGTCGCCATACCACGAGGTGTTGCTGACCACCGCGAGGTGCACCAGGAACGACCCGATGGCCACGCCGCCCAGCAGCAGGGGCACGCCGACCGACGGCTTCACCACCAGCCACATCTTTGCGTTGTTCATCTGTTCTTCTCCTCAGCCCATCCACGGCGTGGAAGCGGCGGCGAGCAGGTGCGCAAACAGCGCGATGGCGCCGAAAACGCGCGTGCCGTCAATGATATAGCTGTGAAGCTCCTCCGCCTCCGGAAGCGTGAGACCCGAGGGCCACACTTTGTCCATGTCTTCAGTCATGTCTGTTTCTCCCCTTCGGTAACCACATCTGCCGTCAAGGCGGTGGCCGCAAAACGCGCCCGGCGCCCAGCGCCGACATGCGCCATTCTGCGAGGAACATGCCGACGTGGCGTCAGTCTGTCACAAAAATCTGACAGAATCAAATGTCCATAAAAGCTGACAGCATCCTCGAAATCGCCTGCGCGGCGGCGCGCAAGCCCGCCGTCGGCGCGCGTGCGGGCGCCGCTGCGTCAAGGATGTGATTCGGGATACGGCTTGCACGGTCCGCAGGCGGAACCCGTGCGGCGGCGCGTCAGAGCAGATGGCCGCTTTTCGCCGCCTTGACCGCCAGATAGGCGTGGTTGTGCGGGTTGCGGCCCACCTTCAGCGGCACGCGCTCGGTCACGCTCACGCCTGCGGCGTTCATCGCGGCGACCTTGGCGGGATTGTTGGTCAGCAGGCGCACGGCGGAGAAGCCCATGCGCTTGAGGATCTCGGCGCCGATGCGGAAATCGCGCTCGTCGTCCTCGAATCCCAGCCGGTGGTTGGCCTCGACGGTGTCGAAGCCCTGATCCTGAAGCGCATAGGCGCGCAGCTTGTTGGCCAGCCCGATGCCGCGCCCCTCCTGGTTGAGGTAGAGCAGCACGCCCGCGCCCTCGGCGCCGATCTGCGCCAGCGCGGCGCGCAGCTGCGGGCCGCAGTCGCATTTCAGGCTGCCGATCAGGTCGCCGGTGAAACAGGCCGAATGCAGCCGCGACAGCACCGGCAGGCCGCGCGGCGGCTGGCCGATCTCGATGGCGTAATGCTCCTCGCCGCCGTCCTCGGGGCGGAAGACGTGGACGCGGGCGTTCTCGTTCACCTCCAGCGGCACGCGCGCCACCGACACCGGCGCCAGCCGCACCGAGGCGGCGTCGGCCGACGCCAGATCGCCCGCGCGCAGCAGCGTCAGCCCATGGGCGCGCGCCAGCGCGGCGGCGTCGGCGACCGGAACCACCAGCGCCGCAGGCAGGATGCGCGCCTGCTTGCACAGCGTCAGCGCCAGACGGTGCGCGGCGGCGGACCCTTCGCGCCGGGTGAGAAACGGCCCGATCAGCGGCGCGTCGAGCGCGCGGGCGGGATCGACGGCGGCGCGCAACCGCGCGATGTCGAAATCCGCGCCCAGCGCGATGCGCGCCAGATCGCCGTCGTAGGCGCGCGCCTTCAGCGTGGCGGCGCGGCGGGCGGGCAGGGCGAGGTCGAGCGGACCCAGCGCCGCCAGCGCCGCCAGGCGCTCCGGCGTGGCGCGTTCGGCGGCCATCGCCAGCGCGTCGCCCTCGGGCGTGCTCAGCGCCACCGGCGCGCCGATGCGCAGGTCGGCGCGGGCGCGGGCGACGGTTTCGGGGGTGGAGAGATCAAGGCTCATGATGGGGCGATGTCGCACCTCGGCCCCGCTTCGGCAAGCGCGGGCGTGAAACATTTCGGTCCGCAGAGCCACGCTTGCGTGAAATCGCTGAAACATCGCACCGCGACGCCGCGTTCGGCGCCATGATATTTTTACGAAAGAACAGGGGAGGCGATCATGACGACGCTCAAGAAAATCCTGCTGATCGACGACGACGACGACCTGCGCGGCGCACTGGCCGATCAGCTGGTGCTGACCGAGGAGTTCGACGTCTTCGAGGCGGAAACCGGCGCGGCCGGCATCGACAAGGCCAAGGCGCAGCCGCACGACCTGATCATTCTCGACGTCGGCCTGCCCGACATGGACGGGCGCGAGGTGTGCCGCCTGATGCGCAAGACCGGCGTGCGCTGCCCGGTGCTGATGCTGACCGGCCACGACAGCGACAGCGACCAGATCCTGGGCCTGGACAGCGGCGCCAACGACTATGTGACCAAGCCGTTCAAGTTCGCGGTGCTGCTGGCGCGGGTGCGCGCGCAGTTGCGCCAGCACGAGCAGTCCGAGGACGCGATCTTCTCCATCGGCCCCTACAGCTTTCGCCCGGCGCAAAAGCTGATGCTGGACCCGCAGGGCAAGAAGGTGCGGCTGACCGAGAAGGAGACCAACATCCTCAAATATCTCTACCGCACCAAGGATCACGTCGCGCCGCGCGAGGTGCTGCTGCACGAGGTCTGGGGCTACAACGCCGGGGTGACGACGCACACGCTGGAGACCCACATCTACCGCCTGCGCCAGAAGATCGAGCCGGACCCGGCGGCGGCGCGGCTGCTGCTGACCGAGGGCGGCGGCTATCGTCTGGCCCCGTGACGCGCGCCCCGTGAGCCTTGCCCGGCTGCGCCGCCGCAGCGCCCTTGACCCTGCGCGGACCGGTCCCATGTTAGCACTGTCAGGCGAGAGGCCGTCCCCTCGGGCCTCGCCAGACCCTCCCCGGCCCGTATCGGCCGGAAATGCCGCAAGGCGGACGCCCGGCGAGCCCCCTCACGTCGGGCGTCTCTTGCCCTCCCCTCCCTTTTCAGCCTATACGCGCGCCATCTGAAATCCTCACGCGGGGGTTTGGGCCGTCCGGGGAGACATCCCGGCGCGGTCCTCCGGTTGGCGGTCGGGCTGTTCCGGTCGCCTCTCCCTGCGGCGGCGAAACCGGAAAGGTATATCGCATGGCGTTGCCAGAATTCTCCATGCGTCAGCTTCTGGAAGCTGGCGTTCACTTCGGCCACCAGACCCACCGCTGGAACCCCAAGATGGGGCCGTTCATCTACGGCGACCGCAACGGGATCCACATCCTCGACCTCACCCAGACCGTGCCGCTGCTCGACGCCGCGCTGGTCGCGATCCGCGACACCGTGGCGCGCGGCGGGCGCATCCTGTTCGTCGGCACCAAGAGGCAAGCCTCGCAGGCCGTGGCCGAGGCGGCCGAGCAGTGCGCGCAGTATTACATGAACCATCGTTGGCTGGGCGGCACGCTGACCAACTGGAAAACCGTCTCCGGGTCGATCTCGCGGCTCAAGAAGCTCGACGAGCAGCTTGAGGGCGACGCGTCGGGCTTCACCAAGAAGGAGCGGCTGAACCTGGAGCGCGAGCGCGCCAAGCTCGACGCCTCGCTGGGCGGCATCCGCGAGATGGGCGGCCTGCCCGACATGCTGTTCGTGATCGACACGAACAAGGAGGAGCTGGCGATCCTGGAGGCCAAGAAGCTCGGCATTCCGGTCGTCGCCGTGCTCGACAGCAACTCCGACCCGTTCGGCGTGGACCACCCGATCCCCGGCAACGACGACGCGGCGCGCGCCATCGCGCTCTATTGCGATCTGGTCGCGCGCGCGGCGCTGGACGGCATGGCCGCCAACCTCGGCACCCAGATCGACATCGGCGAGATGGAGAACCCCATCGAGGAGGTCTCGTTCGACGACGCCGCGCCCGAGGAGGCCGCCGCCGAAGAACAGCCCGCGTCGGCCTGAGGCCTTCGCGACGCTTCGATGACCGCCGCGGCGATTGAAGCCGCGGCGCTTGCTTTGTAGATGAAGCGCCATGGGCGGCGCGGCCGGGTGCGGTCGCGCGCCAACCACCGGGCGCGAACGCAGGAGATGACGACATGGCGATTACGGCTGCCGACGTGAAGGCGCTGCGCGACCAGACCGGCGCGGGCATGATGGACGCCAAGAAGGCGCTGACCGAGACCGACGGCGACATGGAGGCGGCGGTGGACTGGCTGCGCGCCAAGGGCCTCGCCAAGGCGGCGAAGAAGTCGGGCCGCACCGCCGCCGAGGGGCTGGCGGCGGCGGCGTCGCAGGGCGGCGTGGCGGTGGCGGTCGAGGTCAACTCCGAGACCGACTTCGTGGCGCGCAACGCCGAGTTCCAGAGCATGGTGGCCGAGATCGTCCGCGTCGCGCTGGGCGTGAGCGGCGACGTGGAGGCGCTGCGCGCGGCGCCGATGGGCGGCAAGACGGTCGGCGAGATCGTGACCGACAAGGTCGCCACCATCGGCGAGAACCTGGCCGTGCGCCGCTTCGCCCGCGTCGAGGGCGACGTGGTGGCGACCTACGTCCACAACGCGGTCGCGCCGAACATGGGCAAGATCGCGGTGCTGGTGGCGATGAACTCGACCGGCGACGCGGGCAAGGTGGCCGAGATCGGCCGCCAGATCGCCATGCACATCGCCGCCACCAACCCCGCCTCGCTGTCGCAGGCCGACCTCGACCCCGCGCTCGTCGAGCGCGAGAAGCAGGTGCTGACCGAGCAGGCGCGCGAATCGGGCAAGCCCGACTCGGTGATCGAGAAGATGATCGTCGGGCGGATGCACAAGTATTTCCAGGAGGTCTGCCTTCTGGAGCAGGCCTTTGTCGTCAACCCCGACCTGACGGTGGAGAAGGCGCTGGCGGAAGCCGCAGGTGCGGCGGGCGGCGAAATCACGCTGGTCGCCTTCGCACGGCTGGAGGTGGGCGAGGGCATCGACCGCGAGACCGAGGACTTCGCCGCCGAGGTCGCCAAGACGCTGAACGGCTGACCGGGCCGGGCCTGCGGCGCCTGTGCGCGCCGCAGGCATGCGCCGGATCGCGCGCACGCGCGCGCCGGGCGAAAATGCTTTGCCCTCGGCGCGCAATCGGATAGGCCGTGTCGTGTCGCGTCGAAAGGTTTCGTCGCCCCCGGCGCGACACGCCAGACGCTCAGGAGACGCCGCGCTCATGTCCGACACGCCCGCTGACGCATCCCCTGACAAGGCGCTCTACCCGCGCGTGCTGATCAAGATCTCCGGCGAGGCGCTGATGGGCGATCAGGGCTTTGGCTTGCACCCGCCCACGGTCCAGCGGATCGCGGGCGAGGTGAAGAAAGTCCACGATCTGGGCGTCGAGATCTGCCTGGTGATCGGCGGCGGCAACATCTTTCGCGGCCTCAGCGGCGCCGCGCACGGCATGGAGCGCGCCACCGCCGACTATATGGGGATGCTGGCGACGGTGATGAACGCGCTGGGGATGCAGGGCGCGCTGGAGGCGCAGGGCATCTTCACGCGGGTGATCTCCGCCATTCCGATGGATCAGGTCTGCGAGCCCTACATCCGCCGCCGCGCGATCCGCCATCTTGAGAAGGGCCGGGTCTGCATCTTCGCCGCCGGCACCGGCAACCCGTATTTCACCACCGACACCGCCGCCACGCTGCGCGCCATGGAGATGGGCTGCGGCGCTATCTTCAAGGGCACGCAGGTTGACGGCATCTACGACTGCGACCCCAAGACCAACACGCAGGCGACGCGCTATGACCGCATCAGTTACGATGAGGTGTTGCAGCGCAATCTCAAGGTGATGGACGCCTCCGCGATCGCCATGGCGCGCGACAACAAGCTGCCGATCGTGGTGTTCTCGCTGCGCGAGCCGGGCGCCTTCGCCGCCGTGTTGAAGGGTGAAGGAAAATTCACCATTGTCCATCCATGATCGCGCCGCCCTGCGAAGGCGCGACTCCCAGAAGGCCTGAAGCGCATGTCTGATGTTTTCGACCTCGATCTCGACGGGATAGAGAAGCGCATGAACGGCGCGCTGGCCGCGCTGCGTCAGGAGTTCGCCAGCCTGCGCACCGGGCGCGCCTCCGCCTCGATGCTCGACCCGATCACGGTGGACGCCTACGGCCAGCAGACGCCGATCAACCAGCTTGGCACCGTCAACGTGCCGGAGCCGCGCATGGTCTCGATCAACGTCTGGGACAAGGCGATGGTGTCGAAGGTGGAGAAGGCGATCCGCTCCTCGGGTCTCGGCATCAATCCGGTGGTGGACGGCACGATCCTGCGGATGCCGATCCCTGAGCTGAACGAGGAGCGCCGCCGCGAATTGGCCAAGGTCGCCGGTCAATACGCCGAAAGCGCGCGAATCGCGGTGCGCAACGTGCGCCGCGACGGGATGGACACGGTCAAGCGCGCTGACAACGTGTCGGACGACGACCGCAAGATGTGGAACGACGAAATACAGGCGCTGACCGACGCGGCGATCCGCCGCGTCGATGAGGCGCTGGAAGCCAAGCAGCACGAGATCATGCAGGTCTGAGGCGCGCCGCGCCCGCCATCCAGAGAGCCGCCATGCCCGACGGGACCGCCTCCCCCCCGATCCGCACGCCGCGCCACGTCGCCATCATCATGGACGGGAACGGGCGCTGGGCGGCGCGGCGCGGTCTGCCGCGTCTTGAGGGGCACCGGCGCGGCGTCGAGGCGCTGCGCGGCGTGGTCGAGGGCTGCGCCGACTGGGGCGTTCAGACGCTGACGCTGTTCGCCTTCTCCACCGAGAACTGGCGCCGCCCGGCTGCGGAGGTCCACGGGCTGATGACGCTGTTTCGCCGCTATCTGCGGCGCGAGGCGGCGGAGCTGGTGGAGAAGGGGGTGCGGTTGCGCTTCATCGGCGACCGCACGCGGCTGGCGCCCGACATCGTGGCGCTGATGGCGGGGGTGGAGCGCCAGACCGCGCAGTGCGACAAGCTGACCGTGGTGCTGGCGGTCAACTATGGCGGGCGCGCCGAGATCGCGGCGGCGGCGCGGCGCATCGCCGAGGACGTGGCGCGCGGAGCGCTGGCGCCGCAGGACGTGGACGAGGCGGCGATCGCGGCGCGGCTCGACACGGCGGGCACGCCCGACCCCGATCTGGTGATCCGCACCAGCGGAGAGCACCGCATCTCCAACTTTCTGCTCTGGCAATCCGCCTACGCCGAGTTCCTGTTTTCGCATGATCTCTGGCCCGACTTCGACCGCGCCGCGCTCGACTGCGCGCTTGGCGCCTATGGCGCGCGGGAGCGGCGGTTCGGCGCCGTCGTCGGCTGAAGCGATGGGCGCGGTCCCCGGCGGCGGTCGCGGGGCCGAGTTGCGGCGGCGCGTCGTCTCGGCGCTGGTCATCGCCGCCGTGGCGGTTCCCGCGCTGGCCTGGGGCGGCGCGCCTGCGGCGCTGCTGATCGCGGTTTGCGCCGGGGCGATGGGCTGGGAGTTCCGCGCGATCACCGCGCGCGGCGCCGGCGATGATGTCGTCTATGGCGCAGGGTTTGCGGCGGCGGCGCTGGCGGCGGGATTTGGCGGCGGGGCGGCGGCGCTGGCCGTGCTCGCGGCGACCGGGGCGGGGTTTGTGGTGATGGACCGCGCGCGCGGTCGGCGCGGCTGGTGGCCGCTGGTCGGCGCGGCGACGGCGGGGCTGGCGGCGACCGCCTTCGCCGCGCTGCGCGCCGACCCGGCGCATGGCCTGACGCTGGCGCTGTGGGTGGCGGCGGTGACGGTCGCGACCGACGTGGGCGCGTTTTTCGCCGGCCGCGCCATTGGCGGGCCGAAGCTGTGGCCCAGCGTCAGCCCGAAGAAAACCTGGGCGGGCCTGGGCGGCGGCGTGGCGCTGGCGGTCGGCGTATCGCTGGCGTTCTCGCCGCTGACGCAGGGCACCTATCTGACGCCGGTGGCGCTGGTCTCGGCGCTGGCGGCGATTGTGGCGCAGGGCGGAGACCTTGCGGAATCGGCGCTGAAGCGGCGATTTGGGGTTAAGGACAGTTCGGCGCTGATCCCCGGCCATGGCGGCGCGCTGGATCGGCTCGACGGGTTCAGCGCCGTCGCCCTGATCGCGGCGGCGTTCACCTTCGCGCGGGGGGCGCCGGTTTACGCATGGTGAGGGCTGGGGCATGGTAAGGGCTGGGGCATGGTGAGGCGGATCACGATACTCGGCGCGACCGGCTCGATCGGGCGCAGCACGCTCGACGTGCTCGGCCATCTCGACGAAGGCTTCGCGGTCGAGGCGCTGACCGGCGCCGCCAACATCGCCTTGCTGGCGCAGCAGGCGCGAAGCGTGGGCGCCAGGCTGGCGGTGACGGCGGACCCTGCGCGCTATCATGATCTCAAGGCGGCGCTGAGCGGGTCGGGCGTCGCGGTCGCGGCGGGGCCGCAGGCGGTGATCGAGGCGGCGCAAGCGCCGGCCGACTGGGTGATGGCGGGCATCGTCGGCGCGGCGGGGCTGGCGCCGACGCTGGCGGCGGCGGCGCGCGGCGCGACCGTGGCGCTGGCCAACAAGGAATGTCTGGTGGCCGCCGGGCCGCTGTTCCTGCGCGCCATCGCCGAG
>CAZRFB010000201.1:0-5761 GCA_964599185.1 uncultured Rhodobacterales bacterium
CAGCGCGGTGCGCAGCGCGATGCACATGTCCATGTCGCCGCTGGCGGCGAAATAGCCCACGCCGCCGCCATAGACGCCGCGCTTCTCGGTCTCCAGCTCGTCGATGATCTCCATCGCCCGCACTTTCGGCGCCCCCGACACCGTGCCTGCGGGCAGGCCCGCCAGCAGCGCCGACAGCGCGTCGTGGTCGTCGCGCAGCCGCCCGTCCACGTTCGAGACGATGTGCATCACATGGCTATAGCGCTCGATGGTGAACTGCGCGTTGGGATCGACGGTGCCGACCTTCGCCACCCGGCCCACGTCGTTGCGGCCCAGATCCAGCAGCATCAGATGCTCCGCGCGCTCCTTGGGGTCGGCGAGCAGCTCCGCCTCCAGCGCCGCGTCCTCATCGGGCGTGGCGCCGCGCGGGCGGGTGCCGGCGATCGGGCGGATCGTCACCACGTCGCCGCGCACCCGCACCAGAACCTCGGGCGAGGCGCCGACGATCTGGTATCCGCCGAAGTTGAAGAAAAACATGTAAGGGCTTGGATTCGTGCGCCTCAGCGCGCGATAAAGCGCGAACGGCGGCTCGGTGAACGGCACCGCCCAGCGTTGCGAGGGCACCACCTGAAAGATGTCGCCCGCGCCGATATAGTCCTTGGCCTTCAGCACCATCGCGCGATAGGCCTCGGGCGTGGTGTTGGAGACCGGCTCTCCGCCCGCGCGCGCCGACGCGCCTTGCGCGCCGCGTTCCGCCGCCGGGGCGCGGTCGAGCGCGTCCACCGCGTCCGACAGCCGCTCGGCGGCGCGGGCGTAGGCGGCGCGCGGCGTCTCGCCCTCGCGCGCCCAGACCGGCGCGACCAGCGTGACCTCGTCGCGCACCGAATCGACCACCGCCACCACGGTCGGCCGCATCAGCACCGCGTCGGGCAGGCCCAGCGGGTCGGGGTTGGGTTCGGGCAGCCGCTCGACCAGCCGCACCATGTCATAGCCGAAATAGCCGAACAGCCCGGCGGCCATCGGCGGCAGCCCCTCGGGCAGCGCGATGCGGCTCTCCTCCAGCAGCGCGCGCAGGCTGGCGAGCGGGTCGCGCGCGTCGGGCTCGAACGCCTCGGCGTCATGGCGCGCGGCGCGGTTGACCTCGGCCAGCGTCCCGCGACAGCGCCAGACCAGATCGGGCTTCATGCCGATGATCGAATAGCGGCCCCGTATCTCGCCGCCGGTGACGCTTTCGAGCAGAAAGCTGTCGCGCCGCGCCTCCGCCAGCTTGAGCATCAGCGACACCGGCGTGTCGAGATCGGCCACCAGCCGCGTCCACAGCACCTGATTCTCGCCGCGCGCCGCAGCGGCCTCGAAATCGGCGAAGGCGGGCAGGATCTCCACCTCAGGCGCCGATCTGGGCCAGCGCGGCCTCGAACACCGCAGGATTGACGGTCACGCCCGCGCGGTCCTCCAGCGCGCGGCCGAGGTATTCGAGCTGGTCGCGCGCCACGCTTTCGGCGAACTGCGCCTCGATCTGTGCGATGGTCTCGGCCATCGCGGGCGGCGCAAAGACCTCACGCAGCACGGCCACCGTGGCGCTGTCGCGGCCCACGGTGATCGCCACAGCGCCAGGGCGCGCGTCGAACAGCGCGGCGCGCGCGTCCGGCCCCAGCCGGGCGTCGGGATCGTCGCGGCGCAGCGGCCCCAGCGGCTCGACCTCCAGCCCCAGCGCCGCCGCGACCTGCGCCAGCGGCGCGCCGCCCGCCACCTGGGCGCGCGCCGCCTCCGCCGCCTCGGCCAGCGCCGCGCGCCGCGCCGCCGCCGTCCAGCTTTGCGCGACGGCTTCGCGCGCCTCGTCCAGCGACGGCGCGCGCGATGGGGTGATCGCGTCCACCCGCAGGATCAGATAGCCGCCGTCGGGCAGGCGGATCGCGTCACGCTCGGCGCCTTCAGCGGCGGCGAAAGCCTCGGCGCGGAATGCCGCCGTTGCCGCCAGCCCCTCCGGCCCGGCGCCCTGCGCGATCAGCGCCGCGACGATGGCGATGGGGAGCGACAGATCGGCGGCGACCTCCTCCAGCGACGCGCCGCCCGCGCGCAGATCCTCGGCGCGCTCGGCCAGACGGTCGGCGGCGGGTCCGCCCTGCTCCGCCGCCAGCGCGCGCGCCATCTCGTCGCGCACGGCGTCGAACGGCACGGTCACGCCGGGGCGGATGTCGCGCACGTCCATCAGCGCAAAGCCGGTCGCGGTTTCGACCGGCCCGACGATCTCGGGACTGGGCGAGGCGAACGCCGCCGACGCCCGCGCGTCGGGCAGGTCGGCCCTGACGATCCTGCCAAGGCCGGCGTCGGCGCGGGTCAGGCCGCGTTCGGCGAGCAGGCCGTCGAAATCGGTCTCGCCCGCGTCCAGCCGCGCCCTCGCGGCCTGCGCCGACGCCTGGTCGGCGAACACGATCTGATCGACGGCGCGGGTCTCGGGCTGCTCGAAGCTGGCGCGGCGCTCCTCATAGAACGCGCGCAGGTCCGCGTCGGAAACCGGGTCGGCCACCGCCGCCGGGTCGATGTGCAGCCAGGTGACGGCGCGCGTCTCGGGCGTGGCGAAGGCGTCGGCGTTCTGGTCGAGATGCGCCTTCAGGTCGGCTTCGGTCGGCTCGGGCGCAGGGCCTGCGTCGCGCAGCGTGATCGCATCGAAGGCGCGGCGCTCCTCGCGGAACGCCAGCATCGCCTGCGCCACGCCCTGCGGCGCGACCGCGCCGACGCTCGCCGCCTGCTGCAACTGCGCGCTGGCCAGCGCGGCGCGCACCGTCGCCTCATAGGCCGCCACCGAGCGGAACGCGCCGCGCACCGCGCTGGCGTATTGCGCCGCGTCGAACGTGCCCGCCACCTGAAACGATTGCGTCGTGCGCACCTGCCGGGCGACCGCTTCATCGGGCGCCGAGACGCCCAGCGCCTGCATCATGTCTTCCACCGCCGCTTCGCGCACCATCTGCCCCAGCACGAAACGGTCCAGCCCCGCCGCGCGCACCTGCGTCGCGTCGAGGCCATAGCGCTGTTGCTCGCGCCGCAGCACGCGGGCGAAGGTGTCGGCCTCGACCTTCTGATCGCCCACCGTGGCGACGCGGGTCGAGAAGCCGCTTCCCACGTCGCCGATCCCCCAGACCGCGAAGCTGACGACCAGCAGGCCCAGCAGCACCTGCGCGACCCAGGATTTGACGGCGCGGCGGAGAAGGTCGAGCATCGGGGGCGGCTCCGGCTTGGGGGCGGACGGTATGCGCGCGGGACCATAGGCGCCGCGAAGGGGCGCGGCAAGCTAGAGGCGAAACGCGCGCAGCCTGTCCACCGTCGCGGCCAGCCCCGCGGCGTCGGCGTTGGCGAAGGCGAGGCGCAGGGTGCGCTCCGCCCGCCCATCGCCGCCCTCGGCGCGCGTCGGCGCGAACATGGTCCCCGGCAGCGTCAGCAGGTTCTCCCGCTCGGCCAGCCGCTGCGCCACCACGTCCGACGCGGCGTCGAACGGGTGTTCGAGAAAGGCGAAATAGGCGCCGCTCGACAGCAGCTGCCACGGCGCGCCGTCCGGGCTCGCCACCCCGGCGGCGAAGGCGTCGCGCAGGATTTTCCGCCGCGCCAGCACCTCGGCGCGCTCGCCCGCCACCCATTGCGACAGCGTGCGCAAGCCCTCCAGCGCCGCGATCTGGCCAAGCTGGCCGGGGCAGATCGTCACCGTGTCGAGGAACTTCTCGGCCTGGGCCAGCCGCGCCGGGCTGGTCAGCAGCGCGCCGACGCGGTGGCCGGTCAGGCGAAACACCTTTGAGAAGCTGTAGAGGTGGATCAGCGTCGCATCCCAGTCCGCCGCCGCGAACAGGGCGTGCGGCGCGCCCTCGCCGCTGTGAAAGTCGCGGTAGGTCTCGTCGAGGATCAGCGCCAGCCCCCGCGCGGCGCAGAGCGCGTGAAACCGCGCGATCAGATCGGCGGGATACTCCGCCCCGGTCGGGTTATTGGGCGTCACCAGCGCCACCGCGCGCACGCCGGCGTCGATCAGCGCGGCGGCGCGGTCGGGGTCGGGCAGGCCGCTGTCGTCGCAGGGCAGGGGGATCGCGCGCACCCCGCTCATGTCGAGCCACATCTTGTGGTTGAAATACCACGGGCTGGGCAGGATCACCGCCTCGCCGGGCGCGGCCAGCGTGGCGACGGCGGCGCAGAACGCCTGATTGCAGCCCGACGTCACCGCCACCTGCGCCGCCGTCACCTGCGCAGCCGCCACCGCGCCGCCGTATAGCGCCGACCAGCGCGCGGCGATCTCGGCGCGCAGCGCGGGCGCGCCCAGCACCGGGCCATAGACATGCGCCTGCGGATCGCTGAGCGCGGCTTCGGCGATCGCGCGGCGCAAGCGTTCGGGCGGCGGGTCGGTCGGCGCCGCCTGGCTGAGGTTGATCAGCGGCTTGTCGGGCGGAAAGCTGCGCCCGGCGATCCACTTGCGCGCCGCCATCACCGGCGGGTCGAAGGTTGCGCACAGGGCGGGGCTGAACGGGGCGGTCATGGCGTCTCCGGGCGGTCGCAAGGCGGCGCAGCATCGGGCGCGACGCGGCCGCGCGCAAGGCCCGCGCCTGCGCCGCCCACCCTCACCCCGACCCTCTCCCGCCCCGGCGGGAGAGGGGGCGAAATCGGCGCCGATGGCGCGCCGGGATCAGGGATCGCGCACAGCCCGCCGCCGCCCCCCCTCTCCCCCTCGGGGGAGAGGGTCGGGGTGAGGGGGGCGCCGCACGTGCCGCCATCCAATCCCGGCGCGGCGCCGCGCCAGCCGTTGACGCGCGCCGCCCGCCGGGGCAGAAGCGCCGCCATGGCCCCGCCCCCGCTCCTCACCCTGACCGACATCGCGCTGACCTTCGGCGGCGCGCCGCTGTTCTCCGGCGCCTCGCTCAGCGTGGGCGCGGGTGAGCGCGTGGGCGTGGTGGGGCGCAACGGCTCGGGCAAGTCCACCATGCTCAAGATCGCAGCCGGACTGGTGGAGGCCGACTCGGGCGTGCGCTTCGCCCAGCCGGGCGCCAAGATCGCCTATCTGCCGCAGGAGCCGGACCTCTCGGCCTATCCAACCCTCGGCGCCTATGTCGCCGCCGATCTCGACGAGCACGAGCACTATCTGGCCGACATCGCCATGGAGGGGCTGGAGGTGCGCGCCGACGCGCCGACCGACGGCGCGTCGGGCGGTGAGCGGCGGCGCGCAGCGCTGGCGCGGCTGCTGGCGGGCGAGCCGGACCTGATGCTGCTCGACGAGCCGACCAACCACCTCGACATCACCGCGATCGAGTGGCTGGAGGACTACCTGTCCAGCACCCGCACCGGCTATGTCCTGATCTCCCACGACCGCGCGCTGATGCGCAAGCTGACCCGCGTGACGCTGTGGGTGGATCGCGGCGTGGTGCGCAGGCTGGACGAGGGCTTTGGCGGCTTCGAGGCCTGGCGCGACAAGGTGCTGGAGGAGGAGGAGGCCGGGCGGCACAAGCTCGACCGGCTCATCAAGGCCGAGGCGCGCTGGGCGGTGGAGGGCATCTCCGCCCGGCGCACCCGCAACCAGGGCCGCGTGCGGCGGCTGGCCGACCTGCGCGCCGAGCGCAGCGCCCAGATCATGCGCGCAGGCCCCGCCGCCATGGCGCTGGACAGCGGCGCCACCTCGGGCAAGATCGTCATCGAGGCGAAGGGCATCGCGAAAAGCTATGAGGGCCGCGCCGTGGTGCGCGACTTCTCGATCCGCATCGCGCGCGGCGACCGGGTGGCGTTCATCGGCCCAAACGGCGCGGGCAAGACCACG
>CAZRFB010000202.1:0-5225 GCA_964599185.1 uncultured Rhodobacterales bacterium
CTGGCGCTACTCCGCAAGCGCGCCTACATCGCGCCCGCGCAACCGCATTGCTTGGCCATCGGCGCCATAGACAAAGCTGGCGGTCTCGAAGAATGAGAACGGCGGCTGCAGTCCGATCGCGCGAAGCCGTTGGAAATTCAGAGCGATGTCGGGCGGCGAGACAAGGCCCACAGGCATTTCCCCTGGTTTTGAGCGCCCGCTCAGAATCTCGGCGCCGTATACCGCCGCGAGTTGCGCGTTGGACTCGAAACCAACCCCGATCGACAGCGCCGCGCTGGCGGCGCCCGCGCGCACCACCTCGGGAACGACAGCGAGCACCGGCGCGCGCTCCGCCGCTTCCGCGATGAGGTCTATCTCGGCAAACACGCTGGTCGAACCGGTGATCCAGAACACGCTGTTCTCCAGCGCCGGATCGCGCGCGCGCATCCGCTCCAATGCTGCGGGCATCGCCTCGGCCAGCTGATCGCGGGCATGGGCCGGGTCGCTCACCTCCACGGTGAAGGCGTCCACGCCAAGCCCCGTGGCCGCGTCGATGATCGGACGCGCCTGCGTCTCGAGAGCGGAGGCGTTGTGCACGTCCACCAGCACGCCAAGATTGCGCAAGCCAGGCCGCAAAGCGCGCAGATGCGCGATCTGCACGTCCAGCGGCACATTGAGCGATGTGAAGGCAAAGGACGAACCGCTGCCGCTGTCATAGTCTGCAATCTGACCAAGCTGAACCGGGTCCTTGGCGCAAACGGTCACCACCGGCGTCGCGATGGCCCGATGTTCTCCGTACAGCCACGCCACCGTCTCCGAGCCCATGGCGTAGATCAGCGCATGGTCCTGCGCGTGCGCCTCCTCCACCAGCCGGGCTCCGCGCGCGGGGTCCCTGTCGTAGTTCACCGCGAGAAAGCGCAGGGCATGGGGGCGGGCCGCAAAATCGGCCAACAGCGTCGTCATCGCAGTGTCATATGCCGAGGAGCGGCGAGGATAGATCACCATGACCGTGCGCTGCACGCCGTCGCGCGGCGCCCGCGGGGTGAAAAGGATGCGTCTGTCGTCGGTTGGATCGGGCAGGCTCGGCGCCCAGTGATCGAGCGCCGCCGCGCCAACGCGGAACCAGTCCGAGACGGCCTCCAGCGCCGCGGCCTCATCCGGTGCGCCCTGTTGCGCCCGCGCAGGACCGGCCGCCGCCAGCAGCGCCAGCACCATCAGAAGCCGCCTCATCGCCGTCTCCCTCCGCTCAGCAAGGCGAAGGCCAGCGCGGCGCCAGCCACCCCGACGCCGAGCCAGACCAGCCCGCGACCGGCGTCCCCTGTGTGCAGGATCAGCGCCCCGGCGATCGCCGGTCCGCCGACATGGCCGATGCGCTCGCTGACGCGGTAGAGCGCAGCCGCGCCTGGATCGTCCGGCGCCCCCGCCGTTTGCGCGGCCCCCACATAGGAGACGACCGGCGCATTCACACAGCCATGAGCGATCCCCAGCAGAGCGGCGCCGCCGGCTGCGGCGACGGTCCGCCACGCCGCCGCCCAGTCAGCCGACAGGCCGTCGCCCCAGCCCTGCGGCCAGAGCGGCCCCCATTGTGGTCCCGGCGGCGGCGCGCCGATGGCGGTCAGCGCCAGCGCGGAAAGCAGCGCGCCCGTCAGCAGCGCGGTTCGGCTGTCTCCCGCCCTGTCCACCGCCCGCGAGACCGGCCCGCTCGCCAGCAGCACCCCCGCGCCGTAGAGCATCACGAACTGGCCGACGTCCTCGGCCGACCATCCCCGTTCAACCAGCATCAGCGGCGCGGCGAAAGCGACCACCCCTGTCATGACGGCCTTGGAGGGCGCCCCTATCAGCAGCAGCGCCCCCAGAAAGCGCCTGCTGGTCAGCGCGAGCGGGGCCGCGCGCGCCAGACGCCCGAGCCCGCCCGGCGCCGCCCGGGAGGCGGTTTGTGTCGCGCCCAGGGTTGCGCCGACGTAGAAGGCGAGCGCCAGCGCCGTCGCCGCGCCGCTGGCGAACACCCCTGCCGCGCCGATGTCCTGGCTCAACAGCGCGCCAATGGCGGCGCCCGAGATCATCCCGCCGCTGAAGCCGAACACCATGATCGCCGCTGCGGTGGTGCGCTGGCCCGGCGGCGCGAAGGCGTTCACCGCCGCCTGCGCGCCGACAAAAAGCACCCCCTGGCCAAGCCCCGCCGCCGCCCGCGCCACGGCGAGCGCGGTAAACTCGGGCGCGACCGCCGCGACGGCGCCGGACGCGGCGATCATCAGCGCGCCGGCGACCATCAGCGCTTGCGCGCCGAACCGGTCGAGCCAGGCCGTCGCCAACAAGAGCGCCAGCATGAATGTCGCGAAATAAGCGGTGAACGCCAGCGAAGTCGCCTGCGCGCCGAGGCCGGCGGCCATTGCGGCCTCCCGCAGGACCTGCGGCAGGAAGCCGGCGCTCAGACTCTCGGCGAACACCGCGACGAAGAGTATCGGTCGCGCAAGCGCCAGTCGCCGCGCATCCCCGCCCGCCGGCGAAGGCGCGCCTGGCGCCTGCGCGCCCAGCGCACGGGCCACTCCGAAGAACAGCGCCGCCAGCAGCGCCGAGGAAATCGACAGCGCCGCGAAGTTCTTTATGCTGCGCGCCGCCGCCCACCAAACAATGTCCGACGGCAGCGAGACCGCCACAGTCACCGCGCCGGACGCGCCGACGTGGGTCGCATAGACATAGGCGCCTGGGGGTGAGACCCAAGGCGCGCCGACCGCTCCGGCCTCGCTGTGGGCCGCTACAACGCCTTCCAGCATCACTCCTGCGGCGATGATGTCAGGGTTCAGCGCGCGATACTGGCTGAGCATCGCGTCGAGACCGCTGACGTCGTCGAGCCGCAATCCGTAGTCGAGCAGCGAAGAGATGCGCTGCGCCAGCGTCTCGGTCAGCGCACGGGCGCGCGCTTGGGCGCCCTCGGCGTAGAGTTCGACCAGCACCGTCACCACCGCCGCCGTGGCCAGAGCGAAGCACACGCCATAGGCCAATCCCGCAAGCCGCCAGCGCCGCGCCGGCGCCAGACCGCCCGTCACCGCGGCGAACAGGCAGAACGCGGCGCCGAGCGCCGCCACGGCTGCGCCGACCGGCCTGGCCCACGCCATGACGGCGCGGTCGATAGCGGCCTGCGGCGAAGCGACAGTGAGCGATCCCACCGTCTCGAAACGGCTGCGCAGCGGCAGCGTCACCCACAGCCAGCCGTCCTGCGCATGGGCGCCCAACCCGTCCTGCGCGCCTACCGCGAAAGCTTCCGCGTCGCCCACCGAAAAGGCGAGTTCCCCGCCAGCGTCCCGGGCGACGATCGCCGCAAGGTCTGGGTCGGAGGACCTGATCGAGTCGGCCATCCTCTCGAAACCCGGAAGCTGCGTCAGCGGCAGACCGGCGCGCAGCAGACCCTCCAGGGCGCTCTGCACCAGCGCCCCCTGAGCGTTCATTTTCTCAATAACGAAGCGGGGATAGGTGCGATTCGCCTCGCCCAGAGCAACATAGGCCAGCAGGCCGAGCGACAGCGCCGCCACCAGCGTCATCACCGCGAGATCGCGAAACCGCGCCCGCAGGCTGGCGGCGGCGATGGCGGGGACAGCGCCGCCAACTGACGGCGGGGCCATCAGCGCCGCATCGCCCGCCGCCTCGTTCAGAGGCGCCGCGCGCTGTGCTGAGCTTGGAAAAAGGATCATTGCGCCGGTCTCCATTCGCACCCGCGAAGAATGCGACACAGGCGTGAAGGCATTCTCAACGCTTGGTCCCGCACGCTCGTCTCCAGGAAATGAAGGGAGACGCGTGATGGACGGCTCAGGCGGCGCTGGCGCGCTCGCGCAGGATGCGGGCGATGGCGCATCGGCGAACGCGACGGATCGCGCCGCAATAGCGGCGTTCCTCGAAGCTGCTGGAGCAACGGCGCTGCGCCCCGAGACGGGCTGCACCTTTCCGTGGCCCGCTAGTCCGCTCGGCGTCGTCAGACCCGCCAATGCCGACGCCGCCGCCGCCTGCGTCGCCCGCGCAGGCGCAATGGGCGCGCCTCTGCATCCGATAAGCCGCGGCCGTTCCTGGGGGCTCGGCTCGGCCTTGCCGCCGCAGGACGCCATAGTGCTCGATCTGTCGCGGCTTGACCGCATCCTTGACCTCGACGCGGTGCACGGAACCGTCCGCATCGAGCCTGGGGTCACCTTCAGCCAGCTCGAAGCCGCGCTGGCCCTCAGCGGCGCGCCTTTCCACGTTCCCTCCTTCGGCGGCCCACCAGACGCCAGCGTGCTCGCCAACGCCCTGGACCGTGGCGAGGGCTCCGGTGCGCTGGGCGACCGCTTCGCCAATTTGTGGGATCTGGATGTCGCGCTCAGCACGGGCGAGCGGTTGCGCACCGGTCACGCGCGCCGCGGGCTTGACCGGCTGTCAACGCTGCACGCCCGCCCCGCCGGGCCGCTGCTTGAGGGACTGCTGAGTCAGACCAGCGCCGCCTGCGTGCTGTCGGGTCGGCTTGCGCTGCCGCGCACGCCAGGCTTTGCCGCCTATCTCGCCTGCGCGCTGGCGCCTGCCGGCGTTCCCGCCTTTGTGGCGGCGGTGCGCACGTTGATGCAGGAGGACGTGTTGGGCGTCCATGACGTGTTCTTCTGGGACGGCGCCAAGCGTCTCTCCAGCGCCGCCATCGCCGCCGACTACGGGCGCGGACTGAACCAGCCCGCCGACCTGCGCGCGTGGTCGGCCTCCATCGCGATCAGCGCCTGCCATGAGATGCTGTTCGACTGCCGTATGGCGGTGGCGCTGGCGGCGCTGACGCCGCTGGCCGAGTCCGTGGAAGTGTTCGACGAAAGCGACGACGCCGCCAGCGGCCTGCGCGGGCGAAGTGACGGCGCGAACCTGAAGAGTTGCTATTGGGCCAAGCCCGCGCTCGGCGCGGCGCCGCTGAACCCTGATCGCGACCGCTGCGGCTTCCTGTGGCTCTGCCCCGCGATGCCCCTGGAGCCGGAGGCGCTGGCCGCGCTGGCGCACTTGGCGCAGCGGGCTGCGGACGCGCACGGCGTGTTCGTCGCGGCGGGCGCCGAGGCGGTCAGCCCGCGCGCGCTTCTCGGCTATGTCTCGCTGGCGTGGGACCGTGACGAACCGGGCGCCGATGCGCGCGCTCTCGCCAGCCATGACATGCTGCTTGACGGGATGCTCGACCTCGGCTTCGGCCCTTATCGCCTCGCCCTGCCGAGCCGGGCGCGGATGCCAACGTCAACCGACGACTGGGATGCGGT
>CAZRFB010000203.1:0-5020 GCA_964599185.1 uncultured Rhodobacterales bacterium
AGCTGATGCGGAAAGCGGTCGAGCAGCGTCGGCGGCAGGCCCACCTGCGCCGCCAGCGCCGCGACCCTCGCCGCGCGCGCCGCGCGGTCGAGGCTGGTCAGCCCCAGCAGCGGGTCGAGGATCGCGCGGCGCGCGGTGAAGCGGGGGTTGAGGCTGTCGGTCGCGTCCTGAAACACCATCTGGATCGCGCCGCGCCTTGGGTCGCGCGGAAAGCGCGCGGCGGGAATGGCGCCGATGTCCTGGCCGTCGAAGATGATGCGCCCCGCGCTGGGGTCGAGCAGCCGCATGATCATCGCCGAGGTGGTGGACTTGCCGCAGCCCGACTCGCCGACCAGCCCGACGCTCTCGCCCGCGCGCACCACCAGATCGACGCCCTTCACCGCGCGCACGCCGTCTGCAAACGTCTTTTCCAGGCCCTCCACCACCAGCAGCGGCGCGCCGGGCGCAGGGCGCGCAGGCGCGGGCGCGGCCGTCGGCAGCAGGTCGCGCAAGCTCGCGCCGGGGCGCGCGGTCGCCTTCATCAGCCGCGCGGTATAGGGGTGCGAAGGCTGAGCGAACACCTGCGCGGCGGGCGCGGTCTCGACCACGGCGCCGTCCTTCATCACCGCCACCCGGTCGCAATAGGCCGCCGCCAGCCCGAGGTCATGCGTGATCAGGATCGTGCTCATGCCGCGCGCGCGGGTCAGCCCCGCGATCAGGTCCATCACCGCCTTCTGCGTGGTCACGTCCAGCCCCGTGGTCGGCTCGTCGGCGATCAGCAGGCGCGGGTCGCAGGCCAGCGCCAGCGCGATCACCACGCGCTGACACATGCCGCCCGACAGCTCGAACGGATAGGCGTGGTATCGCGCCTCGGGGTTGCGGATCTCCACCGCCGCCAGCGCCGCCACCGCCCTGGCCTGCGCGTCGGCGCGGGTGGCGCGCGCGTGGCGGATCAGCACGTCGCCGATCTGGCGGCCCACCTTGCGGATCGGGTTCAGCGCGGCGCGCGGGTTCTGGAAGATCATGCCGATCTCGCGCCCGCGCAGGGCGGCCATCTCGCGGTCCGACGCCGCGCGCAGGTCCACGCCGCCATAGCGCAGCCCGCCGCCGGTGACGCGCCCGCCCCGGTCGAGAATGCGCATCAAGGCGTAGGAGGTCACCGACTTGCCCGAGCCGGACTCGCCCACCACCCCCAGCGTCTCGCCCTTCTCCAGCCGGAACGACGCGCCGCGCACCGCCTGCACCACGCCGCGCCGGGTCGAGAACTCGACGGCCAGATCGTCGATCTCCAGCAGAACGCTCATGTGCGCCGCCTCGGGTCCACCAGATCGCGCAGGCCGTCGCCGAGCAGGTTGAAGGTGAACACCGCCAGCATCAGCGCAAGGCCGGGAAAGATCGCCAGCCACCACTCGCCCGAGACGATGTAGTTGGCGCCCTCCGCCACCATGATCCCCCATTCCGGCGTCGGCGGGCGCACGCCCAGCCCGATGAACGACAGCCCCGCCGCGTTCAGGATCGCCCAGCCCATGTTGAGCGACAGCTGCACCATCATCGGCGGCAGCGCGTTGGGAAAGATGTGCAGCGCCAGCACCCGCAGATCGGTCGCGCCCGCCAGCCGCGCGGCCTGCGCAAAGCCCGCCTCGCGCCGGATCGCCACCTCGGCGCGCGCGACGCGGGCGTAGAACGGCAGGTTGATGATCGCGGTGGCGTAGATGATGTTCTCGACCGTGTTGCCCAGCGCCGCGACGATGCCCATCGCCAGCACGAACAGCGGAAACGCCATGATCGTGTCGATCATCCGCCCCGACACCGCGTCCACCCAGCCGCCCCAGTACCCCGCCGCCGCGCCGACGCTGGCGCCGACCAAGAATGACAGCGCCACGGCGGCCACCGAGATCGTCAGATCCAGCCGTGTCGCCACCAGCACCCGGCTGAACACGTCGCGCCCCAGCGCGTCGGTGCCGAACCAGTGCGCGGCGCTGGGCGGCTGCAACGCCAGCGCGGCGTTGGAGGCGAGCGGGTCGTGCGGCGCTAGCGCCGGGCCGAACGCCGCCGCGAACACGATCAGCACGAACAGCGCGAAGGCGAGGCCCGTCACCGGGTTGTCGCGCAGCACATGGGCGGCGTGGCGCCAGAAACCGGAGGATGCGGCGGCGGCGTCGGTCATTGCGCGCTCCGGGTGCGGGGGTCGATCAGGGTGTAGAGCAGGTCGATGCCGAGGTTCAGCGCCACGAACAGCGCCGCCATCGCCAGCACGAAGCCCTGCACGGCGGCGTAGTCGCTCACCACCAGCGCCTCGACGGCGTAACTGCCGACGCCGGGCCAGGCGAACACCTTCTCCACCAGCACGTTGGCGCCCAGCGTGAAGCTGAACACCATGCCCAGCGTCGTCACCACCGGCAGCATGGCGTTGGAGAACGCGACGCCGAACAGCACTTTTCGCGGGCCGAGGCCGGCGGCGCGGGCGGTGCGCACATAGTCCGACCCCAGCGCCTCCAGCATCGCCGCCCGCGCCATGCGCGCCAGCGGCGCCATGGTGAACAGCGCCAGCGTGATCGCGGGCAGCGCCAGTTGCGCCAGCGCGCCGCGCAGCGTCTCCCACTCGCCCGCCAGCGCCGCGTCGATGGTGTAGAAGCCGGTCACCGGCTCGGGCGGCAGATACAGGAAATCCAGCCGCCCCAGCGGCGACGGCGCCCAGCCCAGCAGATAGTAGAACACATAGACCAGCGCGATGCCGGTGAAGAAGGTCGGCAGCGACACGCCCGCCGTCACCAGCGCGCGGCAGGCGTGATCGACCCATGTTCCCTGCCGCGCCGCCGCCGCCACGCCCAGCGGCACGCCGACCAGCGTCGAGAGCGCCAGCGCCGACAGCGTCAGCTCCAGCGAGGCGGGCAGACGGCGCGCCAGCTCCTCCGCCACCGGCTGGCCGGTCGAGATCGACTGCCCCAGATCGCCGCGCAGCAGATCGCCGACATAGACCAGAAACTGCTCGGGCAGGCTGCGGTCGAGGCCGAGGTCGGCGCGGATCTGGGCGATGGACGCCGCATCCGCCGCAGGCCCGGCGAAATACGCCGCCGGATCGCCCGGCAGCGCGCGGGTCAGCACGAAGCTGACCACCACCACGCCGATCAGCGCCGGGATCGCCAGCGCGATGCGCCGGACTATCATGACCGCGCGCGCCCGCAGCGCGGCGCGGGCCGAGACCGCCGCCACCGCCGCGTCGCCCGCCAGCCGCTCGCCCCTCAGCCATCGCCCCAGCGCGGTCGGGGCGGGTGGCGGGGCGGCTGGCGGCGCGAACGGCGGTGCGAACGGCGCCGCGCCACCCATCACGCCCGCCGCCTCGCGCGCCGGGGCCATGCTCAGGCCCGCGTCCAGCCGCGGATGGCGGGCTGGCGGTGGAACCAGTATTCATAGCCGCTCATGTCGCGGTAGGCGGCGTTGACCGCCGGTTGCCACAGCGCGATGCGGGGAACCTCGTCCCAGGCGATCTCGATCATGCGCTTGCACATCCGGATGTATTCGGGGTCGTCCACCGGCAGATGCAGCGCGACCGGCACCATCGCCTCGATCTCCTCGTTGCGATAGTTGGCCGAATTGAACAGGTTGCCCTCCAGATACGCCCAGTAGAAGTAATAGCAGGGATAGTTGAGCCAGCCGCCGAACGTCTCCAGATGCAGCGGCAGGCGCTTTTCCACCAGCGAAGCGGTGCGCCAGTTGGCGCCGGGAATTTTCTCCAGCGGGGCCTTGACGCCGATCTTGGCGAGGTTTTCCTGGATCAGCAGCGCGGCGGGCTCCATCCAGTCGCTCTGCGACAGGTCGATGAAGAACGGAACCTCGAAGCCGTCCCTGTAGCCCGCCTCCTCCAGCAGCGCCTTCGCGCGGTCGAGGTCGGTCGCGTAGGGGAAAGGCTGCGGCCAGGCGATGCTTTCGGGCGTGAACGACGGCCCGCCGTGCATCGGCACGCCGCGCCCATAGGCGGCGGTCTGGAACACGTCGGCGTAGGGCACCGACCACGCCACCGCCTGCCGCACGCGTTTGTCCTTGAACGGCTCGAAATTCAGGTTGGTCCCCAGGATGTAGATCGCGTTCTCGACCGGGGTGGTGTTGACGGTCAGGCCCGCCGTCCCCTCCAGCTCGCGCGCGTCCTTGTTGGGAATGTCGAAGCTCATCTGCACGTCGCCGCGCTCGATCAGCGCGCGGCGCGTGGCGGGGCTGGGCACTTCGCGCACGATCACGCGCTTCAGCGCGGGCAGCGGGCCGGAGGTCCAGCCGTCGTTGCGCTCATAGACCAGCTGCTGGCCGGGGTCCCAGCGCGTCACCTTGAACGGGCCCGAGCCGATGGTGTTCTTGTGGACGTAGTCCAGCGCCCAGGGGTCGGCCTCGGTCGCGTTGGCCAGCGCCAGCTTGCTGTTGAGGATGAACGGCACCGGCACCGCCATGTCGGGCAGGCTCAGCTTGCTGGGGCGCAGCAGCGTGACGCGGAAGGTCAGCGCGTCCACCGCCTCGAACTGTTCGGGCTTCTCCAGCCCGCCGGCGCGCATCTGGGTGCTGGGAAAGCCGCCCACGGTCACGGCGCGGTCGTAGGACCATTTCACGTCCTGCGCCGTGATCGGGGAGCCGTCCTGAAACCTGCCCTCCGGGCGCAGCTTGAAGGTGATGGTCAGCCCGTCGTCGGAAAAGCTCCAGCTTTCGGCCACCTCCGGCACGATGGTGGCGTAGTCATAGCTGAGCGAGCCGTCCGCCAGCGTCTTGACGCCAAAGCCCACCAGCCGGTCATAGGCGTTGACCGCGATCTGATAGCTGGGCCGGTTCGTGCCGGTGCGGTGCAGATCAAGGCTGTTGATGGTCTGGCCGATCACCATCACCACGGTGTCCTCGCCCGCCGCCGCCGCAGGCAGCGCGCGCAGGAACGGCAGCGCGGCGGCGCCCAGCGTCGCGGCGCCGGTGGCCTTCAGGAAACTGCGTCGGTGCATCGGTCTCTCCTGTCATCGGCGTCCGGCGTCGTGCGCGCAGGATCGCATGCAAGTCTGTGGACAATCTT
>CAZRFB010000204.1:0-3603 GCA_964599185.1 uncultured Rhodobacterales bacterium
GACCGGCGCGACATCGCCTTCTATGTCCGCGATCCGCAGGTGACGCTGTCGGCGGCGCCGCAGGAGCTGTTTCTCGACCCCAGCCACGCGCTGCGGCTCGATCTGGCCACCTATCGCCCGGCGCGCCGTCAGCCGCGCGGCTATCAGGTGCGCAGGGTCTCGACGCGCGCCGACGCCGAGGCGCTGAACGCGATCTACGCCGCGCGCGGCATGGCGCCGGTTCCGCCCGATTTCCTCTGGTCCGGTCGCGATCCCCGCGCGCTGACGGTGCTGGTGGCCGAGGACGATGCGACCGGCGCCATCATCGGCGGCGCCATGGGGGTGGACCACGCCCGCGCCTTCGACGACCCCGAACACGGCGCCTCGCTCTGGGCGCTCGCGGTCGCGCCGGACGCAGCCCATCCCGGCGTCGGCGAGACGCTGTCGCGCAGGCTGGCCGAACAGTTCAAGGCGCGCGGCGCGGCGTTCATGGACCTGTCGGTGATGCACGACAACGCCGAGGCGCTGAGCCTGTATGAAAAGCTTGGCTTCCGCCGCATCCAGACCTTTGCGATCAAGCGCAAGAACCCGTTCAACGAAAAGCTGTTCATCGGCCCGGCGCCGGAGGAGGGGCTGAACCCCTACGCCCGCATCATCGTCGATGAGGCGCGCCGCCGCGGCATCATGGTCGAGGTGACCGACGCTGAGGGCGGCTTTTTCCGGCTGACCCATGGCGGGCGGTCGATCCGCTGCCGCGAATCGCTCAGCGACCTGACCTCCGCCGTCGCCATGGCGATCTGCGACGACAAGACCGTCACGCGGCGGGTGGCGGCGCGGGCGGGGCTGACGGTTCCGGCGCAGACCGCCGACGACGACCCCGCCGCGCGCGCCGCGTTCCTGGCCGAGCGCGGGGCGGTGGTGGTAAAGCCCGCGCGTGGCGAGCAGGGGCGCGGCGTCGCGGTGGGGCTGACCACGCCCGAGGCGGTCGAGGCCGCCGTCGCCCGCGCCCGCGCCCATTGCGACACGGTGATCGTGGAGGCGATGGCGCCGGGCGAGGATCTGCGGCTGGTGGTGATCGGCGGGCGCGTCGTCGCCTGCGCGGTGCGCCGCCCGCCGCGCGTGGTCGGCGACGGACGCAACAGCCTGCGCGCGCTGATCGACAAGCAAAGCCGCCGCCGCGCCGCCGCCACCGGGGGCGAGAGCCGTATCCCGCTCGACGCCGAGACCGACCGCTGCCTCGCCGCAGAGGGGCTGACGCTTGACGACATCCCCGAGGCGGGCCGCGAGATCACCGTGCGCAAGACCGCCAACCTGCACACCGGCGGCGCCATCCACGACGTGACCGACGAGACCCACCCCGCGCTGATCGCAGCGGCGGAGGCTGCGGCGCGCGCCATCGACATCCCCGTGGTCGGCGTCGATCTGATGGTGCTGAACCCGCGCCTGCCCGACTACGCCTTCATCGAGGCCAACGAGCGGCCCGGCCTCGCCAACCATGAGCCGCAACCCACCGCCGAGCGCTTCATCGACCTGCTGTTCCCCGGCGCCATCCCCCAGACGGCGCGCGCGGCGCGGGCGCGCAAGGGGCGCGACGCGGGCGCGCAGGAAGGGCCGCAGAGCGGCGCAGAGACAGGAACAGGCGAGCCATGATCCGGCGCGACATCGACATCGACTATCTTCGCGCCCAGCTTGGCCGCCTGCTGGAGATCCCCAGCCCCACCGGCTACACCGATCAGGCGGTGCGCCACGTCTGCGGCGCGCTCGACGCTCTGGGCGTCGGCTATCAGCTCACCCGGCGCGGCGCGATCCGGGCGCGCATTCCCGGCCAGACCAGCCACGGCGCCCGCGCGGTGGTCAGCCACATCGACACGCTGGGCGCGCAGGTGATCCGGCTGAAGGACAACGGACGGCTGGAGCTTGTCCCCATCGGCAACTGGTCGTCCCGCTTCGCCGAGGGCGCGCGCGCGACACTGTTCTCCGCGCGCGGCGGCTATCGCGGCACGATCCTGCCGCTGATGGCGTCGGGGCACATCTTCAACGACGCGGTGGACACGCAACCAACCGGCTGGCCGCATGTCGAGCTGCGCGTCGATGCGCTGGCGCGCCATCGCGGCGATCTCGACCGGCTGCGCATCGAGGTCGGCGACATCGTGGCCATCGACCCGCAGCCGGAGTTTCTCGACAACGGCTTCATCGTCTCGCGCCATCTCGACAACAAGGCGGGCGTGGCGATCATGCTGGCGGCGCTGCGCGCGCTGCGCGACGCCCCGCCGCCGCCGGTGGACGTGTTCTGGGTGTTCACCATCGCCGAGGAGGTCGGCCACGGCGCCGCCGCCGCGCTGTCGGCGGAGGTCGCCTCGATGGTGGCGGTGGACAACGGCACCACCGGGCCGGGGCAGAACTCCGACGAATTCGGCGTCACCATCGCCATGGCCGACCAGACCGGGCCGTTCGATTTCCATCTGACGGCGAAGCTGGTCAACCTGTGCAAGGCCAACGACATCCGCTTCCAGAAGGACGTGTTCCGCTGCTACCGCTCCGACAGCGCCTCGGCGGTCGAGGCGGGGGCGGACGTGCGCACCGCGCTGGCGACCTTCGGGGTGGACGCCAGCCACGGCTATGAGCGCATCCACATGCACGCGCTGCGCTCGGTGGCCGAACTGCTGACCGCCTACGCCGCCAGCCCGGTCGAGATCGCGCGCGATGCGGCGCCGATGGCGGGGCTGGAGGGCTTCACCCGCCAGCCGACCGCCGACGCGCCGCAGGCGCTGCGCCCCGACGCGCCGCCGCCGGCGCCGCCCGGGACATGACCGCCGCGCACCGTTTCAGCCGCGTCCTGTTTGGTCGTGCCCCGGATCAGCCGTCGAGCGGGTGCTGACAGGCCAGGCGCCGCGCGCCGTCCTTCGTCAGCGCGGGCTCCGCGGCGCGGCAGGTCGCATCGGCCTTCCAGCAACGCGGGTTGAAGGCGCATCGGCTCCGCGGGCAAGGCGTGGTCCGGGGACGCTACCCGTATTCATCCGGCGAGGACCGCCTTCTGATGCAGCGCTTGGTGTCCGAGCCAATGGCGCGTCGAGGGTGGCGGCGAGAGCCGTGAGTCGTTCTGCTACTGTTCCGTTCCGTTATGTTCCGAACCCCCCCGCATTGAGGCCGTTTGAAGCGAAATGAAGGGGCTATGCCCCCGGATGCGGTCTTGTAAACTATTGTTTTATATTGATTATATTTTATGCCCAGTGGTAAAGCACTCCGTTGGTAAGGGAGAGGTCGAGAGTTCGAGTCTCTCCAGCAGCACCATACTTCCCGACAAGATCAGCGGTGTCTGTCTGGCCGCGCCGCCCATAGGCCCGGCTCCGACGTGTTGGCCGCGGCGAGCGCAGGTCCGGCTCAGGCCTCGCGCGGCGTCAGACCGTGCCGCCCAGCGAGCCCTCAAGCGTCGCCATCTCCTGCCCGCCCGCCATCATGTCCTGCAACTCGTCCGGCGTGATACGGCCGCGTTCGGCGCAGCCGAGCGTCCGGCCCCGGTTGAGCACCGTGAAGCGGTCGCCCACCGCCAGCGCATGGCGCACGTTGTGGGTGATGAACACGACGCCGACGCCCTTCTGGCGCACCTTGTCGATGGTGGCGAGC
>CAZRFB010000205.1:0-1681 GCA_964599185.1 uncultured Rhodobacterales bacterium
ATGGCGCGCCATGCGGTGGCGACGCTGATCCTGGCGATCGAGCCGGGCAATTTCGCGAAAGTAGCGGCGGTGCTCGGCGACACCGAGGACACGGTGCGCCGCCACTATGGCCGCGACAGCGGCTTCAGCGCGGGACAGACCCTGCGCGCGGCGCTGCTGTCGCGTCATCCGGACCTGTTCTCGACGCTCAAGAGGAGGATTGCGGCATGACCAGGTCCATCGACATCAAGCGCGCCCGGATCGCGGAGCTGCTCGCGCCCGCGCCCGCCACCGTGCGCGCCCGCATGCTGGCGGCGGCGGATGATCTCAAGCCCGGCGCCGCTGCGGTAGTGGGGCGCTTCTTCGCCATCGTCGCCGAGCGGGGCGAGCCGCGCGACGCGCCGTCGCGCGCCAGCTTCGACGCCGCCGCAGCCTCGGAGCCGACGTTGCACACGCTGCTGAGCGCGCTCGCGCGCCATGCGCCCGAGGTATCGACCGCAGCGGGCCGCGAGGCGCGCGACGCGTGGTATCGCCGCCGCAGCGGCGGGCGCGGCCGCAGACGCGGGCCCGCGCCCGTACCGACAAGCGCGCCCGGGAGCTGGCCCGAGGCCTGGCGCGCGCTCTATCCGGGCCTGCGCGGCGCCCGGATCGCGGACAGCTCGCGACGCATCTACATCCGCGCCGTCGGGCGCTGCGCGGCGGTGCTCGGCGAAATCGGCGAGCCCCCGGCGCTGACCCGCTGGCTGGGCTACCGCCTGATGGAGGCGTTCGAGGCGAAGGGTCTGCGGCCCGCGACCATCGTGGCTTATCTCACTGCGCTGGAGGCGCTCGCAAAGCATGGCGGCGTCGCGCCGGCGGACGTCGCCGGACTGAAGGAGATGCGCAGCCGCGCGCAGCTCGGCGTCGCCGCGCTGGACGCGCTGAAGGTCGCGCGGGTGCAGGCGCTCGACGACGCCGGCGGTTACGCCGCGATCATGGCGGTCGTCGCCAGCCTGGCGGCTCAGGCGGATGCGGCGCCGGGGTGGTCCGCCGTCGCGGACAACCGCCGCCGGATCGCGGCGATCCTCGGCGTCGCGATGAACGCCCCGGCGCGCGGCGGCGACGTCTCAGGCTGGGTGCTGGGCCGCGACCTGATCCGGACTGAGGATGGCCGATGGCGGCTAAGCTGGACTCAGGGCAAGACCGGCGGCGGTGTCGACATGGGGGCGCTGTGGCCGGAGGTCTGCGGGCTGCTCGACGACCTGATCCTCGCCGGCGCTCCGGCGCGGATGGCGCAGGTGATCTACCGCCGCCTCGCCGGCATGAACTGGCTGACCCGCACGCCTGAGGCGCCGCAGGCGCGCTACGCCAGCACCCTGGTCGAGAAGGCCATCGGCGCCCCGCTGCACGACCTGCGCACGCTGGCGGCGGACCACCTGCGCGAACACGACCCCAGGACCGCCCCGGATGTGGTGAGCACGCTGCTCGGCCACCGCTGCGCCGCTTCCTGCGCCGCCTACCGCGCCCGCGCCGAAGGCGACGCCGCCTGCCGCGACTGGCGCGCGATGCGCGAGACGATGATCGCGGCGCGCAAGCCGCGCGGCGCAAGGCGGGACCAGACCGTCACGACGGAGAACAACCGCTGAGAGGGGAATGAGTGCGCCCTGCGCCGCGCCGGCCCGTTGAGCGAGACCGGCGCGGCGCAGAACGCGAGAAAGGAAAG
>CAZRFB010000206.1:0-2289 GCA_964599185.1 uncultured Rhodobacterales bacterium
CTCAGCCCTCCAGCGTCACCGCCTGCGCGTTGGCGCGTTTCGCCGCCTCGATCAGCGCCTCGACGCCGCAAAAGCTGTCGGCGCTGACGATCATCGCGCGCGCCAGCCCCAGCGCGCGCGCCTCCGCCGTCGCGCGCACGCCCGGGTCCGCGATCGCCTCGAAATCGAGGTTGTGCGCCAGCCCCAGGATGCGGCGGATGATCTTGGCGCCCGCGAACCCGACCGCGTCGCGCCACAGCGCGTCCATGTGCGCCGCCTGCGCGATCTGCAGCCGCGCCTGTCCCGCCGGCCCCTCGAACAGCGCCTGCGGATAGCCGTCGCCCGCCGCCGCGTCGCTGCGCCAGAGCGCGAGGAATTTTGCGCGGAACCCGGTCCAGAACCCGTCGATCAGGCCCAGCACGAAGGCGCGATAGGCGTCGCGCGCGCCGGGCGCGGCCTCGTGGCCCGACTGCGACAGATAGCTGATCAGCAGATTGGCGAGCACCGCGCCAAGATCAAAGCCCATCGGCCCGACGAAGGCGAACTCCGGGTCGATCACCCGCGTATCCTCCGCCGTCAGCATCACCGAGCCGGTGTGCAGGTCGCCGTGCAGCAGCGCCTCGCCCGCCGTCATGAACTTCAGCTTCAGCCGCGACACCGCGACCTTGAGATCGCCGTCCTCGCGGATCGCGCGCGCCCAGCCGTCGAGCTGCGGCGCCGTCCAGCGGTTGTTGGCGGCGATCCTGTAGGGCTCGGTGAAGATCAGGTCTTCGGTGATCTGGCACAGCGCGGTGTTGCCCGAGAACGCGCCGACCAGCGCCTTCTTGTCCGCCGCCTTCAGCGCAAGGTCGGAGGTCAGGAACAGCGTGCGCGCCGCGAAGGTGCTGAGGGCGTCGGCGGCGCGCGGATAGATCACGCCGTCGATCATGCCGCGCCGCATGATGATGTGCGGCGAGAGCAACTCCATGGCGATCAGCGCCAGGTCGGCGTCGTAGTGGATCACCTCCGGCGTCAGCCCCGGCGCGCAGTCGGCCTGACGGGTCAGCGCCATGTGCTCGTAATGCGCGCGCGACAGCGGCAGCGGCCAGGCCTCGCCCACCAGCCGCACATAGGGCAGCGCCTGCTTGACCGCCAGCCCGCCCCCCGGCCCGCCCCCCGGGCTCTCGACGATGAACACCAGGTTGAGGTTGCCGTCGCCGACCTCGCGCACCGTCCAGCGCGCGGGGTCGCCGCCCAGCCGGTCGCGCGCGGCGGCTATCCCGGCGAGATAGTCCGGCAGGGTCTCGGGGCTGTGGGCGCGATAGCCCGGCGGCGTGGTCATGGCGGCGGTCTCCCCCTTCGGTCGCCGGTTCGGTCGGCTTTGGGGGCGTTTATCGGCCCGGAGGCGGCGCGTTGTCCAGCGTCCGGGGCGCGGCGGACAGCGCCGCGAGATCGGGGCGCGGCGCGACCGCAGGCGCGCGCGGCGGGGCGTAGGTGACGCCTGCGCGCGCGGCGATGGCGGCGACGTCGCCCGACGCCAGCAGCGCGCCCAGCGCGGCGTCCAGCCGCGCCGCCAGCGCCCGCTCGCGCGCCGGCACCGCGAAGCCGATGTTGAAGCCCAGCGGGTGGCGCCAATCCGACAGCGCAAGGCGGCTGAGCGGGTTCTGGATGCGGTGATGGTCATAGGCGGGAACGCTGACCAGCGCCGCCTCCGCCTCGCCGTTCTCCAGCCGCCACAGAAAGCGCGGACCGGGCGGAAAGGTCCGGCTCCGCGCCCGCACGGCGGCGCCGCCCTCCAGCAGCGTGAGCGCGCCCGCGAGCGCGCCCTGCTCGACGCCGACCGCCAGCCCGGCGAGATCGGCGACGGCGCGGATCGGGCGCACCGGCGCGCCGGGGGCGAACACCGCGCCGATCTCGATGCGCGCGTAGGGGCGCGTCAGCGTCACCGCAGGAAGATCGACGAAGCGGCGCGGGCGGGGGCGCAGGCGGGTTTCGCCCTGCTCAAGCCGCCACTCCCGCGGCATGTTCAGCCACAAGGGCGGCCGCGCGCGGGCGGGAGGCGCGCCGCCGGGCGGCGCCGCGATCAGCGCCCGGCCCGCCACTGCGTCGCACAGACCCAGAGCCAGCAGCGCGTCGGTCTCGCGCGCGGGGTCGCTGCGCGCATCCGGCGCGCCCTCGTACCACAGCGGCGCGAAGGCGAGGCCGAGCCGGTCGGCCAGCGCCGCCGACAGCAGATAGTCGAGGCCCCGCCCGCCACCGTCCGGCCCGCCCGCGCTCAGCCGCCCGGACATGGCGCCGCCGTGGCGGTCGAGGCAGACGGTGAGCGCGCCA
>CAZRFB010000207.1:0-7158 GCA_964599185.1 uncultured Rhodobacterales bacterium
CTCGCGTTTCCGGTGATCGTGTATTTCCTGCTGTGGGGCGGGCTGGGGCTGGAGCCGGTGCAGTCATCCAGGTTCGGCGGCTTTCTGCTGACGATGATCATCGGCGTGACCGGCATCGCCGCGAGCTTGCCGATCGGCATCGTGCTGGCGCTGGGGCGACAGTCGCAGATGGTGTTCATCCGCACCATCTGCGTCGGCTTCATCGAGTTCATCCGCGGCGTGCCGCTGATCACGCTGCTGTTCGTCGCCTCGACGCTGCTCAATTATTTCCTGCCGCCGGGCACCAACTTTGACCTGATCCTGCGCGTGCTGATCATGGTGACGCTGTTCGCCAGCGCCTATATGGCCGAGGTGATCCGCGGCGGTCTCGCGGCGCTGCCCAAAGGGCAGTATGAGGCGGCGGACGCCATGGGGCTGACCTATGGCCAGTCGATGCGGCTGGTGATCTTGCCGCAGGCGCTGAAGATCTCGATCCCCGGTATCGTCAACACCTTCATCGGCCTGTTCAAGGATACGACGCTGGTGGCGGTGATCGGCCTGCTCGACCCGCTGGGCCTGACCAACCCGATCCGCGCCGACAGCAACTGGAACGGCATCGTGTGGGAGCTTTACGGCTTCATCGCGCTGCTGTTCTTCGTGTTCTGTTTCGGCATGTCCCGTTATTCGCAGTTCCTGGAGCGCAAGCTGCGCGCCGGCGACCGACGCTGAGGAGAAAAGCCATGGCCGAAGCCGCCACGGAAGATCGCGCCATCAACCGCAGCAACATGAAGATCTCCGACGAGGTCGCCATCGAGATCGTCGGGATGAACAAGTGGTATGGCGAGTTTCACGTTCTCAAGAACATTGATCTGACGGTGTACAAGGGTGAGCGGATCGTGATCTGCGGCCCGTCGGGTTCGGGCAAATCGACGCTGATCCGCTGCATCAACGCACTGGAGGCGCACCAGAAGGGGCGCATCATCGTCGATGGCACGGAACTGACCTCCGACCTCAAGAAGGTGGACGAGGTGCGCCGCGAGGTCGGCATGGTGTTCCAGCACTTCAACCTGTTTCCGCACCTGACGATCCTGGAGAACTGCACGCTGGCGCCGATCTGGGTGCGCAAGACGCCCAGGCGTGAGGCGGAACAGATCGCCATGCACTTTCTGGAGCGTGTGAAGATCCCGGAGCAGGCCAACAAGTATCCGGGTCAGCTTTCCGGCGGCCAGCAGCAGCGCGTCGCCATCGCGCGCAGCCTGTGCATGAAGCCCAACATCATGCTGTTCGACGAGCCGACCTCCGCGCTCGACCCCGAGATGATCAAGGAGGTGCTCGACACCATGATCGGACTGGCCGAGGAGGGCATGACCATGCTCTGCGTCACCCACGAAATGGGCTTTGCGCGCATGGTCGCCAACCGGGTGATCTTCATGGATCAGGGTCAGGTGGTCGAGCAGAACGAGCCGGAGGCATTCTTCAACAACCCGCAGAACGCGCGCACCAAGCTGTTCCTGAGCCAGATTCTGGGGCACTGACGCCGGGGCGATCCGCGGCTCTGGCGCCAAGGCTTCCGCCCGCCCGCGCTCAGGCGAGCTCCTTCGGCGCGGCGAAGGCGTGAAAGCGCGCGCCGCCCCAGTCGGCCTGCGCCCAGTCGTCGATCTCAAGGTCCAGCGCCGCCGCCGCGCCGGTCGGGAAGCGCTGGAAGGCGCGGGTGCAGGAGGGCTTGGCGGTTCCGTCCGACAGCTTGCGCGCAAAGGCGCCGACGCCGGGCTGGTGGCCGATCATAAGAACCGTGCGCGCCGCGGCGGGCGCCGCGCGCAGCACCGCCAGCATCGTCGCCGGATCGGCATGATAGAGGCGCGGCGTGGGCGCGCCTTCTGGCGCCTGCGGCAGCGCGGCGCGCGCCAGGGCCCAGGTCTCGACGGTTCGGGCGCTGTCGGACAGCAGCACATGGTCGGGAATGTCGCCGCGCCGCGCCAGCCAGCCGCCCATCTGCGCCGCCGCCGCGCGCCCGCGGGCGTTCAGCGGGCGGTCATGGTCGGGCGTCTCAGGGTCGGTCCACGAGGATTTTGCGTGGCGGAGCAGGATCAAACGGCGCATCCCTCCATTGGACCGGACAGGCGCGCGGCGTCAAGCCGTCAGGGCGCACGCAGCGCGCGCGGCGTCAAGGTTCTCAAGGCGCGCGCAATGCGCGCGCCAGGGCGGCGCCGGGCGCGGGCAGGGGGGCGGACAGCCCGGCGCTGACCGCTGCGACCACCTTTTCCGCCAGCGCCGCGGCCTCACGCTCGACCAGCGCGCCGCGCAGGGTGTGGCCCTCGGCCTCCTCGACGAACACCTCCGCGCGCCAGCACTCGCGCGGCGCGCCCGCGCCCGCCACCGCCAGCCGCTCCACCACCAGGTTCACCACGGCGCCGTCGCGGGCGTCGCGATAACCGAACACCACTTCGCCCGCGTCATACATCGCAGTCAGCGCGCGCGCCCGCGCCGGCGCCGCGTCGGCGTAGAGGTCGCGGCCCGCGATGGCGACCGCGCCGCCCGAAGCCGCGATCAGCCCGGCGATGGCGGAGATCATGTTCTCGATCCACCGGATGTCGGCGGGATCGTCGATCGGCTGACGGCGGGCGCAGGGGAACGGCTCAACAACCATGAAAGCAGTTTAGCGCATGATCAGAATCGCGCCATGGCGCGGCGGACGCGGGCGCGGAATTTTTCGCGGCTTTGTGGCGTCGAGGCGTCCATTCGGTAGTGCGCGAGGTAGAGGCGCTTGCAGCGCGGCGCCATCAGGAAGCGGCAGCCGCGCAGCATCAGGTTGCGCCCCGGCGCGCCGACCACCTGCGTCAGCCACCAGCTTGCGCCGCAGGTCGTCACGACGCCCAGCTTTCGGATATGGGTCAGCGACGGCGCGATGGGGCCGTCCTTGGGCAGGGTGAAGGCGACGCCGGGGGTCCACACCCGGTCGAGCCAGCCCTTCAGCATCGCGGGCAGCCCATACCACCAGGTCGGATAGACGAAGATCAGCCCCTCGGCCCAGCGCAGCGCGGCGACGTGATCCTCGATGCCGTCGGCGTTGCGCGCCGCGTCCTCATAGGCGCGCCAGCCCTCACGGCTGAGAACCGGTTGAAAGCCCTCGGCGTAGAGGTCGATCACCCGCAGTTCATGCCCGCCGCGCGTCAGCGTCTCGGCGACGGTGCGGCAGAGGCTGGCGTTATAGCTGTCGGGGTCGGGGTGGGAGTGGACGATCAGCACGCGCATTCACAAGGCCTTCATCTCGGCGGCGACGCGGGCGAGGAATGCCGCCCGCGCGGAGGGGGTCGCGCGGTTCATGTCGTAGAGCGCCAGGTACCGCACCGCGCGATCAGGGCGGAACAGGCGGCGCAGGATGCGGCGGGCGAAGCGGCGCGGCGGGTCTCCGGCCATGAACGCCGCCCAGCGCGGTCCGCCGTAGGTGTGCACCGCCGCGATGCGGCGCAGGCGCGCCGGGCCGGGAACCACGGCGCCGTTGTCGATGGCGAAGGTGACGCCGGGCAGGAAAACGCGATCTAAAAATCCTTTTAAAATAGCAGGATAGCCGAAGTTCCACACCGGCGACAGCAGCACCAGCGCCTCCGCCGCCTCCAGCCGCGCGATCCAGGGCGCGACGGCGCTGCGGTCGGCGTCGGGGGCGTGATAGGCCAGCCGCTCGGAACGGCTAAGGATCGGGTTGAAGTTTTCAGCGTAAAGGTCACAAATATCGACACTATGTCCTGCCGCGCGCAAGCCCTCCACCACCGCCGCATGGAGCGCGGCGGCGAAGCTGGTCTCCACCGGGTGGGCGTAGAGCACAAGCACGCGCATGGAACAGGGCCTTACTCCGCCGCTGCCATGCCGGGAAACAGGTAAAGCTTGCCGGATGAAAAGTCGTAATCCGGGTCGTCCCACGCGATCATCTTGCCGGGGTTAAGTAAACCCTTGGGGTCTGTCTCACGCTTGAAGGACAGTTGCAGCGGATCGGACTGCTTCATGCCGCCTTCCTCCAGCGTGTAGCGGTGCGGATTGAAGATCGGGCAGTCGTTTTCTTCGTGCACGCGGATGATCTCGTCGAGCCGCGCCTCGCTGGTGAAACGCACCATCGGCAGGCCCATGCCGACGATGCGCCCGTCGAAGCGGACGTATTCGACGTGGCCGATCAGCTCGTCGGGAAACTGTCCAGAAAGCGTCGTGACCTTGTCCAGAACCTGTCGGTCATAAAGCACCTGCAGATAGGTGATCGCGGGGTCCACCCGCAGCGCGCGCAGGGTGGTGTGGTTCCAGCCCAGCTCATAGGCGGGCGGCAGCCCCTCGGTCGCGTCGCGGTCGGCGCGGAACAGCACCGCCGCCGCCTTGTCGCGCGCAGTCAGCGTCAGCGCCGCATCCAGCGACTGCGGCGCGACGGAGAGGATGGCCAGATGCTGGCCGGGCGCGATGAATTTCCTGTGGCGCAGGAAATAGGCGTGGCCTGCGGGGGCGGCGACGGTGGCCAGCTCCTTGAGCAGCACGCCGTCCTGATGCGCGAGCGCGTAGGCATAGGCGTTGGCGGCGCGCCAGTCGTCAAAGCCCACGAGCACGTCCACCCAGTCATAGGCCGGGGCGAGCGGCGCCTCGACCTCGGTGATGATGCCGTTGACGCCGTAGGCGTGGCTCGCCTTGTGGATGGCGTCGCCGGTCAGCTCGATCACGCGCGGGCTTGCCTCGCAGGTGATGAGCCTGAGCCGGATGATGTTGCCCGCGTCGCGCAGGCCGCCCCAGCGGATCGAGCCGACGCCGCCCGATCCTCCCGCGACGAAACCGCCGATGGAAGCGGTGTTGTAGGTGGAGGGGTGCAGGCGCAGCTCCTGCCCCGAATCGGCGCGGGTCGCCTTGTCGATCTCCGACAGGATCGCGCCCGCCTGCGCCACAACGCGGCCGGGGGCGATCTTTAGCACGCGGTCGAGCGCCTTGAGGTGCAGCACCATGCCGCCCGAAAGCGGCATCGCCTGACCGTAGTTGCCGGTGCCCGAGCCGCGCGTGGTGACCGGCACATCGTGGGCGTAAGCCGCCGCCAGCGCTTCGATCACTTCGGCCTCATTGCGCGGCGTGACCACGAAATCGGCGGTCAGATGGTCCATGCGCGCCTTCAGCACCGGCGAATACCAGAAGAAGTCGCGGCTTTTCTGCTTCACCGTCGCGGGGTTGTCGTCGAGGTCGAGATGGGCGAGGGCGGCCTTGCAGCCTGCGATATCGGCGGTCATGCGGGCTCCGTGACGGGTTCGAACAGGGCGTCAAGCTCGGCGTAGTCGGGCGGGCGCGCGGCGCTGGCGCGCCCGCTTCGGATCACGAGGCGGTCGGCATGGGGGCGGGCCAGCAGTTCGGTCCAGCTGCGCGCCGGAAAGATCACCAGATCGGCGGGCGCGCCGTTCGCCACCCGCCCGGCGTCGATGCCCATGGCTTCGGCGGGCAGGCGGGCGCAGGCGGCGGGCCAGTCGCCGCGCGGGTGGTCGAGATGCGCGATGCGGGTGGCTTCGCGCAGCACCTCCAGCATGTCGAGATCGCCGTAGGCGTAGAACGGGTCGCGGGTGTTGTCGGACGCGAAGGCGACGCGCACGCCGCGCGCCCTGAGCTCATGCGCCAGCGTCACGCCGCGCCAGCGCGGGGTGCGGCCCGCGTGGCGGTCCTGCAGATACAGGTTGCACATCGGCAGCGAGACGATGTTCAACCCCGCCTCGGCGACGCGGTCCATCGTCTCGCAGGCGTAGTCGTCGGGCTGCACCGCCAGCGAGCAGCAATGCCCGCACAGCACCGCGCCCTGATAGCGGCTGCGCAGCACGGCGTCGGCGATGGCGCGCAGGGTGCGGCTGTCGGGGTCTTCGGTCTCATCGACGTGGAAATCGGCGTTCAACCCGCGCTCGGATGCGAGGCGGAAGAAGATGTCGAGGCGGCGGTCGAGGTCGGGCACGGGGTAGGTGACCGTGCCCAGCACGCCGCCGGAGCGCGCGACCTCGTCGGCGACGCGCACGAATTCATCCTCGCCGACCATCTCGACCGGGGTCAGCGCGGCGGCCTGAATGGTGATGCGGTCGCGCCAGTCCTGCCGCACCTCGCGCAGCACGCCCCAGCTGATGGCGGTCTGCTTGCCGATGCTGTCGAGGTGGGTGCGGATCGCGCCGGTGCCGTGCGCCTCGGCGCAAGCCAGCGCAAAGGTCATGCGGGCGCGCACGTCCGATTCGGACCAGTTGGCCTCGCGGTCGGCCTGCACCGTGTCGAGCGCGCCCATGAAGGTGCCGTCGGGGTTTGCGGCGCGCGGCCAGATGTGGCCCTTGTCGAGGTGGGTGTGGCAATCGACGAAAGCGGGAAACACGATGGCGCCGCGCAGGGGAACGGCGGGCGCGTCCGGGGCGCCGTCAAACGCGACGCGGCCCCCGGTCAGCCAAAGGTCGCGGCGCAAAAAGCCCTCCGCGTCGGGGGCGGCGTCCGAGCCGCCTTTGGTCAGCGACGCCGGGATGCGGGCGTCGGTCAGGCGGCAATCGCCTTGCGGAAGGGTCCAGCGGGCGGTCATCGTTCCCTCGTCACGGCGCTTTCGTGCCATTTGCGCAGCATCAGGTATTGCAGCAGCGTGGTCGCCGCGAAGATCGCCACGCCCGCCAGCGCGATCAGCAAAAGGGCGGCGAACATGCGCGGGATGTTGAGCCGGTATGACGCCTCAAGGATGCGGAACGCAAGCCCGCCGCCGGTGCCGCTGGTGCCCGCGACATACTCCGCGACGATGGCGCCGATCAGCGACAGCCCGCCCGCGATGCGCAGGCCGCCAAGGAAATACGGCATCGCGGACGGGATCTGAAGATAGCGCAGCCGCTGCCATTTGGTGGCGCCGTAGATGCTGAACAGGTCGCGCAGGTTGTGGTCGGCGGAGTTCAGCCCCAGCGTGGTGTTGGACAGGATCGGGAAGAACGCCACGATCCAGGCGCAGATCAGCAGGCCCACCGAGGCGTTCTCGACATAGATGAAGATCAGCGGCGCGATGGCGACCACCGGCGTCACCTGCAGGATCACCGCATAGGGAAAGAACGACATCTCGACCCAGCGCGACAGCGAGAACAGCACCGCAAGGCCGACGCCCACGACGACGGCGGTGGTCAGCGCCATGAAGGTGATCTTGAGCGTGACCAGCAGCGCGGCGGACAGGAT
>CAZRFB010000208.1:0-3865 GCA_964599185.1 uncultured Rhodobacterales bacterium
GTCTCTGACGACGTCGTCAGCGACGTCCGGAGAGATCGGGGGCGTCGATGCGGGGCGAAGTTGTGGGGCGGGTCGAGCGAAGGCGCCGTTGGAGCGATGGCGAGAAGCTTGCCGTGGTGATGGCGTCTCTGGAGCCGGACGCGGTGGTCGCGACGGTGGCGCGGCGTTTTGATGTGACGCGCCAGCAGGTCTACGACTGGCGGCGCGCGGCGCGGCGGGGCGCTCTTGGGCTGCCAGGCGGCGTGGTGGGCTTTGTGGAGGTGATCGCGGATGACCCCATCATGAACCAGCAGACATAACGACTGGGCGGGTCAGATTTCGGTGACAACGCTGGGTCAGTTCTCAGTGACAGCCAACACCAGAGGGTCTTTCAGCACGATGTTGTCGAGCATGGCGTCCGCATAGAGGCGCTTGAGCTTCGCGTACTCCGCCTCAAGCGCCTTCAACTACTTGGCGTCGTTCGGCGGGGCGTCCTTCCACCGGAAGGCCGCCTGCGCCGCCTGACCCTCCATCCCGCCATACTTCGCCTTCCACGCGTAGAACGTGGCCGACGACATGCCGTGCTTGCGGCAGACATCGGTCACGCTCGGCCCCGCCTTCTGCTCCGGAAGGATGCCGACGATCTGTTCCTCGCTGAACCTGCGTCGCTTCATTCTGGTCCCTTCCTGTCGGTCGGGATTCCAGCATGCAGTGGGGGAGAAACAAGGGGGCAGGTCAGGCCGCGCCAGATCGGGCGTGGGCCCTCAGTTTGCGTTGGAGAGGCCAATGGTGAGAGCCTCAAGCGCGAGGCGCAGGTTCTGCCTGTCGCGCAGGGCGGCGGCGGCGCGGGAAGCGGCGCTGTCGGCGAAGGCGGCGCCGGAGGCGGCGTCGATCTGGCCCGCGATCTCGGTCAGGCGCGCCTCGGCGGCGGCGAGATCGCGCGCGACGTCTTCGGGGATCGTGGCGTCGGCCCGATTGCTCCGCACGATCTCGCCGAGCATGTCGCGGATCTCGGCAAGGGCGTCGCCGTATCTGTCGAGCGCGCCGTCGGCGGGCCGGGTTTCGATATAGGAGCGGATCGCCCAGGCGGCCTCCTGCCCCAGCAACGCGCCGAACGCCGGCATCTTGGTGACGCCGTTCTGGGTATAGCCGGTCTGGAACCGCTCGGCGAACCAGCTGTCGCCGTATTCCTCGGCCTCCAGATAGCGCAGGTCGGGCGCCAGCCCGCCCGACACCGCCTCAAGCCCATGGCAGCGCGCGCAGTTCTGGTTGAAGCCCGAGGCGCCGACGCTGATCGCCCTGGCGAAAACCTCGGGCGCCATCGCGCGATAGGGGTTCTCGCTCAGCCATTCGTCGCCCACTGGCGGCAGGCCGGAGGTGTCCACCGCCTGGGGTGCGACATCGCCATGGGCGAGGGCGGCTCCGGCGGCGAGCAGGCAGAGCGCGACGGTCGTCTTGAACAGGCGCAGCATGGCGATCCTCTTTTCTGGCGGCGGGCGGCGCGCGGGCGACCGGTCCGGAAAGCGGTGCGGATTGACGATGGGGAACGAGGCCGCGGCGCCCGGCTTGGGGGCGCCGCGCCGCTCCGATCAGAAGAAGCCGAGCTTGTCGGGGCTGTAGCTGACCAGCATGTTCTTGGTCTGCTGGTAGTGATCGAGCATCATCTTGTGGTTCTCGCGCCCGATGCCCGACTGCTTGTAGCCGCCGAAGGCCGCATGCGCCGGATAGGCGTGGTAGTTGTTCACCCAGACACGCCCCGCCTGGATGGCGCGGCCGAAGCGGTAGCAGGTGTTCATGTCGCGCGACCACACGCCGGCGCCGAGACCATACATGGTGTCGTTGGCGATGCTCAGCGCGTCGTCCGCGTCCTTGAAGCTGGTCACAGAGACCACAGGGCCGAAGATCTCCTCCTGGAACACCCGCATCTTGTTGTGGCCCTTCAGGATGGTCGGCTGGATGTAGAAGCCGCCCGCCAGATCGCCGCCCAGTTCCGCCGCCGCGCCGCCGGTCAGCACCTCGGCGCCCTCCGCCCGGCCGATGTCGAAGTAGGACAGGATCTTGTCCTGCTGCTGGCGGCTCGCCTGCGCGCCGAGCATGGTGTTCGGCAGGCGGGGGTCGCCCTGCCTGATCGCCTTCACCCGGGCGATGGCGCGCTCCATGAAGGCGTCGAAGATGTCCTCCTGGATCAGCGCGCGGCTGGGGCAGGTGCAGACCTCGCCCTGATTGAAGGCGAACAGCACGAAGCCCTCAACCGCCTTGTCGAGGAACGCGTCGTCGGCGCGCATCACGTCGGAGAAGAAGACGTTGGGCGACTTGCCGCCCAGCTCCAGCGTCACCGGAATCAGGTTCGCGGTCGCCGCCTGCATGATCTTGCGGCCTGTCACGGTCGATCCGGTGAAGGCGATCTTGGCGATCCGGTCCGAACTCACCAGGGCGGCGCCCGCCTCTGCGCCATAGCCGTTGACGATGTTGAGCACGCCCGGCGGCAGCAGGTCGCCGATGATCTCGGCCAGCACCATGATCGCGGCGGGGGTCTGCTCGGCGGGCTTCATCACCACGCAGTTGCCCGCCGCCAGCGCCGGGGCGAGCTTCCATGCCGCCATCAGCAGCGAAAAATTCCACGGGATGATCTGGGCGATCACGCCCAGCGGCTCGTGAAAGTGATAGGCGATGGTGTCGGCGTCGATCTCCGAGATCGCGCCCTCCTGACCGCGCAACACGCCTGCGAAATAGCGGAAATGGTCGATCGACAGCGGCACGTCGGCGGCGAGCGTCTCGCGGATCGGCTTGCCGTTGTCCCAGGTCTCGGCGCGGGCGAGCAGGTCGAGATTGGCCTCCATCGCGTCGGCGATCTTCAGCAGGATGTTGGAGCGTTCGGCGACCGAGGTGCGGCCCCAGGCGGTGCGGGCGGCGTGCGCCGCGTCGAGCGCCAGCGCCACGTCCGCCGCGTCGGAGCGCGCGACCTGGCAGACGACGGCGCCGGTGATCGGCGTGATGTTGTCGAACCAGCGACCGTTGACCGGGTCGGTGAACGCGCCGCCGATGAAGTTGCCGTAGCGCGCCTGAAAGGGAGCGGCGCCGATTTCCCGGGCCTGGGTACGCGTGTCCATGGGGAGTTCCTCCGTTTTTCGCGACGCCGGCCTCTCCGGCGCCTTGCGTGGACGATGCGCCGAATCATCGGCGTGCTGCGACGGGGGGCGGGACGCGCGCGACACGATCTGTCTCAGCAGCGAGACACTTCGCTTGGTTTCTTTCGCGTCGGCCGCGAAAATCGTGCGAAGATGATCCGGCGTGGCCGGGCGCGCGCCTGGGTCGCGTTGCGCGCGGCGCCCGGCGCGCGCAGGATGCTTTTGTGGGAGGACGGCAAATGGCGCGCAGTCGCCACGCTGAACGCATCTTTGAGGTCGCGGGGTCTGCGGCGGCGTTGGCCGCGTCGCGCATCGCCGCGTCGTGGCGGCGGTCGCTGGTCAATCACCGGCTCGATCCGGTTGACACTCGCGCGCCCGAGCGGCTCGATGCCGCCGCCTTGCGCGGCGCGCGCGAGGCGGCCGGTCCGCTGCTGGCGGCGGCGGCGCCGTTCCTCGACCGGCTGCACGCCATCGCCGGACAGGCGGGCTGCGCGGTGCTGCTGACCGACGCCGACGGCGTGGTGCTCGATCAGCGCAGCCCGGCGGCGGAGGCGACGGTGTTCGAGCGCTGGGGCCTTTGGAGCGGCGGGCGCTGGTCAGAGGCGGTTGAAGGCACCAACGGCATCGGCACCTGCCTCGCCGAGGGGCGGGCGGTGACGATCCGCCCCGATGAGCATTTCCTCAGCCGCAACACCGCGATGACCTGCATCGACACGCCGCTGTTCGGCCCGGAGGGGGAACTGGTCGGCGCGCTCGAC
>CAZRFB010000209.1:0-3734 GCA_964599185.1 uncultured Rhodobacterales bacterium
ACCTTGCCCATGCGGTCGTAGAACGAGCCGCCGTCGCGCACCGCGCCCGCCTTCTCCATCACCACGCCCTGCGGGTTGACGATGTCGCCCTGCGCGGGCTTGCCCTCGAACCAGTAGCCCCACTCGTCCTCAGACATGAACAGCCTGGAGGTCTCGGGCACGGCGGAGTAATAGCCCTGCCGCATCAGGAAGCCGCCGACCCAGCCCGAGAGATACCAGTTGATGTACTCATAGGCCGCGTCCAGCGCGAGGCCGCTGACGTTCTTCGACAGGCCGATGCCGCCGCCCCATGAGCGATAGCCCTCCTTCAGCGGCTGATACACGCAAGGAATGCCCTTGGCGCGCACGGCGGTGATCGCGGGCGACCACATCGACTGGATCACCACCTCGCCCGAGGCCATCAGGTTCACGCTTTCGTCGAAGCTTTTCCAGAAGGCGCGGAACTGCCCGGCCTTTTTCGCCTCGATGAAGATCGCGATGGTCTTGTCGATCTCCTCACGGGTCATGTCGCCCTTGTCGCCATACTGAACCTCGCCCATCGCCTCGCAGACCATGGCGGCGTCCATGATGCCGATCGAGGCGATGTCGAGGATCGAGGCCTTGCCCTTGAACTCGGGGTTGAGCAGCTCGGTCCAGCTGCCGATGGGCCGCCCGATCAGGTCGGGGCGGATGCCCAGCGTGTCGGCGTTGTAGATGGTCGGGATCAGCGTCATCCAGCCGGATTCCTCCTGGACGAACGTCTTGGATCCCGGCCCCTCGACAAAGCCCACCGTATGCGGCGCGGTGCCCTGCGCGATCACGGTGTCGGGGGTCAGCTTGCCGTTGCGGAAGGTGCCGACGATCTTGTCGTAGTTCTTGATCTTGCTGGTGTCCATCGCCTGCAGGTTGCCCGCCGGCCAGACCTTCTTGCAGATCCAGTATTCGATGTCGGCGATGTCGAAGCTGCCCGGCTGGGTGGCGGCGCGCTGGGCCACGCTGTCGCTGTCGAGCGCGGTCATCTCCAGCGTGAAGCCCAGATCCTCCTTCACCTTCTGCGCCACCTCGTTGAGGTTCGACACGCCGGTGCCGAACTGGCGCAGGGTGATGTCCTTGATGTTCTGCGCCCAGATCATCGGCGCCGGAAACGCCGTGGCGGCGACGGCGGTGGTCGCGGCGGCGCCCTTGAGCAGCGTGCGGCGGCTGACGCCGGGTTTTGCGGGCTTGGTGTCGGTCATGGTCGGATGGTCCTCTTTTCCCTGTTTGTCTTGTTGTCAGGCGCTCAGAACGTGCTGGTCGCCCGCGTCCCACGACACGCTCACCGCCTCGCCCGGTTGCAGCGGGTCGGCGTAGAACGCGGCGTCGCTCAGCGTCGCGGCGATGTCGGCGTCGCGATGGGTGCGCAGCGCCAGCGTCACGCTGGCGCCCTGGAACTCGGCGCCGGTCACGATGGCGGCCAGCGCGCCGCTCTCGCCGCCGCGCGCGACGCGGGTGCGGTCATGGCGCACGGCGACGCGGGCGTGCTCAAGGTGGATCACGTTGTGCCCGCCCATGAAGCGCGCCACGAATTCGGTGCGCGGCGCGTTGAACACGGCGCGCGGCGGCCCGGCCTGCTCGATGCGCGCGGCGTTCATCACCACGATCTCGTCGGCCAGCGCCAGCGCCTCGTCCTGGCCGTGGGTGACGTGGATGAAGCTGATGCCCAGTTCGCGCTGCAGCTTTTTCAGCTCGACGCGCATCCGCACCCGCAGGAACGGGTCGAGCGCCGACAGCGGCTCGTCCAGCAACAGCGCCTGCGGCTCGGTGATCAGCGCCCGCGCCAGCGCCACGCGCTGCTGCTGGCCGCCTGAGAGCTGCGCGGGCAGGCGTTCGGCGTAGGGCGCCATGTCCACCAGCTCCAGCAGCGTCATGGCGCGGGCGCGGCGCGGCGCCTTGGCCTGACCGCGCATTTTCAGGCTGAACGCCACGTTGTCGATCACGCTGAGGTGCGGAAACAGCGCGTAGTTCTGGAACATCATCGCCGTGCCGCGCGCGGCGGGGGCGCGGCGGGTGATGTTCTCGGCCCCCAGGATGATGTCGCCCGAGGTCACGCTCTCATGCCCCGCGATCATGCGCAGCGTCGAGGACTTGCCGCAGCCCGACGGCCCCAGCAGGCAGCAATACGACCCCGCGCGAAAACGGTGCGAGATCGCATCGACCGCCACCACGCCGCCATAGGCCTTGGTGAGAGCGGCGAGCTCCAGATCGGGCGCTGCGGCCATGATGCCTCCACAGTTGGTCAACCATGGTTAAGCAAATTCGGCGCCAAACCGGCGAAACAGCGTCAACGCCATGTTTCACAGGGCAAACCGCGCGGCGGCGTCTGCGCTTGCGCGCGCCGCTTTGGCAAGTGTGCCGGAATACGGCGCAGATGCAAAACATTCTGCGCGGAAATTGTGCACAATTTTCTCTTGTGATCCCGCGCCTGAAAACGGCATGCTTGCGCTGTCGCCAACGCTGGTGAAAACACGCCGATGCTCTCATCCGTCGCCGCCCAGCCGATCTCCGCCAGCGCCGCCGCGCGCGCCGATGCGCCGGTCGAGCGGGTGCGGCTGCGGCTGCTGCACGCCGTGGCCGCCCACCGCCTGCCGCCCGGCGCCAAGCTGACCGAGGAGGAGGTCGCCCGCGTGTTCGGCGTCAGCCGCACCGTGGTGCGCGCGGCGCTTCAGGCGCTGGCGCATGACGGCGTGGTGGCGATCGCGCGCAACCGCGGCGCTTTCGTCGCCAGCCCCGCCCCGCGCGAAGCGCGCGAGGTGTTCGAGGCCCGCGCCCTGCTGGAGCCGCGCACCGCCTTCGCCGCCGCCGAACGCGCCACACCCGCCGACGCCGCCGCGCTGCGCGCCCATCTCGACGCGGAGCAGGCGGCGGTCGCCAGCGGCGACGCCGGGCGCGCGGTGTATCTCTCGGGGCGGTTCCACGTGCTGATCGCCGACATCGCGGCGCAGCAGACCATCGCCGCCTTCATCCGCGCGCTGGTGGCGCGCTCCTCGCTGATCGTGGCGCTGTATTGGCGCCGCCGCGACGCGCTGTGCGCGCGTTGCGCCCACGGCGCGCTGGCCGAGGCGCTGGCGCGCGGCGACGGCGCGGAAGCGGAGGCGCTGATGCGCAGCCATCTCGCCGATCTCGTCTCGGGGCTGGACTTCACCCCGCGCGACCGCCCCGCCCCCGATCTGGCGCAAGCGCTCGGCGCGGCGCCGTGATGCGCATCCGCGCGATGACGCTGGCCGATCTGGAGACCGTGCTGGGCTGGGCGCGCGACGAGGGCTGGAACCCCGGCATCGACGACGCGCCCGCGTTTCTCGCCGCCGATCCGGAGGGCTTTCTGATCGGCGAGATCGACGGCGCGGCGGTGGCGGCGGTCTCGGTGGTCCGCCATGCGCCCGACATCGGCTTTCTGGGGCTCTACCTCTGCAAGCCGGGCTGGCGCGGCAAGGGGCTGGGGCTGGCGCTGTGGCGGGCGGGGATGGTGCGGCTTGAGGGCGCGCGCGTCGGGCTGGACGGGGTGGTGGCGCAGCAGGCGAACTATCGCCGCTCGGGCTTTGCGCTGGCGCACCGCAACATCCGCTGGGCGGGGCAGGCCGATCCCGCCGCGCTGGCGGATGCGGCGCCGGATGTGCGCATCGTCGCGGCGGCGCCGGAGCAGGTCGCGCCGCTGATCGCCCATGACGCCGCGATCACCGGCTATGCGCGGCCCCGCTTTCTTGCGGCGTGGCTGGCGC
>CAZRFB010000210.1:0-4972 GCA_964599185.1 uncultured Rhodobacterales bacterium
CGCGCGGTCAGCGCGTCGGCGAGGCGGGCGAAGAACGGCGAGCGCGGCCCTTGCAGCAGCAGCACCCGGCGCGAGGCGGCGGCGTCGGTCATGGCGGCTCCGCTTTAGGGGGTTCGCGCGGGCGCGCCAAGCGGCTGAGAGGTGGGGCGGTCGCATTCGGCGCATGCGCCCGCTTCAACGCTGGCGGCGGGCGCGCCCAGCGTCAGGATCGCCCGGCCGATCCGACCCGCGTCGGATCGGCCCGCGGCCGCCCGCCCCAAGGCGGCTGCGAAACGCGTCCGCCGGGCGGCCCCGCGCCGATCCTGCGCTGTTGTCCATGCAGCAGCCCCCCCCTCGGCGTCCGGCTTGCGCCTCCCGCCGACCGGTCCCTGCGGCTTTCGACCGGAAAGCCGCTGATCGGAACCGGGGCGCCCGCAATGCAGGTCGTGCAACCATGATCGCGACCCCGCGTTGACACGCCGCCGACCCGCCGCTATCGCCCGCGCACACCCCCCGCCCACAGGAGACGCCGTGGCGCCCGCCGACCGCACCGTGCTGTTCCTGCAAGGCCCGCCGACGCCGTTCTGGTCGGAGCTTGGCGACGCGGTGGCGGCGCGCGGCGCGCAGGTGCGCCGGGTCAGCCTCAACGCGGGCGACGCGCTGTTCTGGCGGCGCGGCGGCGCGGTCAGCTATCGCGGGCGGCTGCGCGGCTGGCGGCGCTGGCTGGCGGCGTTCGCAGCGCGCGAGGGCGTGACCGACATCGTGTATTTCGCCGACCGGCTGCCCTATCACCGCATCGCGCAAAAGGTCGCGCGCGCGGCGGGGATCGGCGCCTATGCGGTTGAATTCGGCTATCTGCGCCCCGACTGGCTGACGCTGGAGCGCGAGGGCGGCGGCGCCTATTCGCATTTCACCGACGATCCCGCGCGGCTGAACCCCGCCGCGTCCGCGCCGGACTTCACCGCCCGCCATGGCCACCCGTTCCTGCACGAGGCGGTGGGCGAAGTGCTCTACAACCTTGCCGCGACGTTCGGGCGACCGCTTTATCCCTGCTATGCGGCGGACAAATACTATCCGCCGGTGTTCGACTATCTGTGCTGGCTGGCCAAGCTGGCGCGCGGGCGCGCCGCCAGGCGCGGCGCGGCGGCGGTCGAGGCGGCGTGCCGGTCGGGCGCGTGGCCCTATGCGCTGCTCGCGCTCCAGTTGCAAAGCGACTATCAGTTGCGCGCCTGCGCGCCCTACCGCCACCAGAGCGAGACGCTGGCCGAGGTCATCGCCTCCTTCGCCGCCTGCGCCGCGCCCGCGCAGCGGCTGGTGGTCAAGCTGCACCCGCTGGACAACGGCTGGGAGAACTGGTCGAAGCGGGTGGCGCGGCTGGCGGCGCGCCATGGCGTGGCCGACCGGGTGCTGACGCTGGACGGCGGCGATCTCAACCGGCTGATCCGCGATGCGACCGGGGTGGTGACGATCAACTCCACCGTCGGCGTCCATGCGCTGCGGGTCGGCGCGCCGGTCAAGGCGCTGGGCGCGGCGATCTACGCCATGCCGGGCCTCACCCATCAGGGGCCGCTCGACGGGTTCTGGACCGCGCCGCAGCCGCCGGCGCCGGCGGTGGTCGCGGCGTTTCTCGCCACGCTGGCCGAACAGATCCAGTTCAAGGGCTCGTTCTACGCGCCCGAGGGCCGCCGCCTCGCCGCCGACGCGATGGCGGAGCGGCTGCTGGCGGGGCGCGTTGGCCCGCCCGGCCCCCGCCCCGCCGCGCGGCTGGAGAGCTTGCGCGCCGCGCGGCGGGCGCGCGGGCTGGTCTGAGCGCGGCTCAGCGAAACACCATGATCGGCGTCTTGCAGGCGCGGATCAGCTCCGACGTGGTGCTGCCGATCATCAGGCTGCGCAGGCGGGAGTGGCCGTAGGCGCCCATCACCACCAGACCCACCGCCTCGCGCTCGACCACCGCGCCGATGGCGGCGTCGGGCTGGCCCGGTTCGATGCGCGCCGAAACCTCCATGCCGCCCGCGCGCAGCTGCGCGGCGGCGGCGTCGAGCCGCTGGCGCGCCTCGGCGGTGTCGCCTCCCACCGTCACCAGATCGCAGGCCAGCCCGGCGAACAGCGGTGAGCGCGACACCGCGTCCACCGCCTTCAGCGCGCTGGCGCGACCGTCGAAGGCCAGCAGGAACCGCCTGATTGGACGGAACGCGCGCGAGGTCACCAGAACCGGCCGCGTGCTGGCGCGCACGATGCGCTCAAGGTTCGAGCCGAGGTGCAGCCTGGCGAAATCCGCCGCCTCGCCGCGCTTGCCGATCACCACCAGGTCGGCGCCCGTCTCGCGCTCGGCCACCGTCTCCAGCAGGTCGCCGTTGCGCAGCGTGGTCGCCACGCTGGCCACGCCCGCCGCTTCGATGCGGGTGCGGGCCTCCTCCAGATCCAGCCGCCCCTGCCGCTGCAGCAGCTTGGCGCGCTCGGCGTCCAGCGTCGCCAGCTCCTCCAGCAACTGCCGCCGCGCGCCCGCCACGATGCGGCCAGAGCGGTCGGAGGACGCCGCCTCGCGCCGCCCCAGCACCTGCAGCACCTCGACCGAGGCGCCCAGCCGCTTTGCGGCCCAGCCTGCGTGGTCGGCGACGCTGTGTGAGTAGATCGACCCGTCGATGCAGGCCAGAATCATCGTCATCGCGCCGTTTCCTTCAATGGCCCATCAACTTGTCGAGCGCGCCGGGCTTTTCCGCAATTCCCAGCTTGTCCACAATGGTCTCGCTGGCCTGGTTCAGACCGATCACCGCGACCTCCGCGCCCTCGCGGCGGAACTTCAGCACCGCCATGTCCAGCGCCGCGACGCTGGAGATGTCCCAGATATGCGCGCCGCTGAGGTCGATGGTGACGCGCGCCAGCGCCTCGCGAAAATCGAAGGCGCGCAGGAATTCGTCGGCAGAGGCGAAGAACACCTGCCCTTCCACGATATACGTCCGGTGCATGCCGTCCGGTGACAGCAGACTGCGCACCCGGAAGATCTGCGCGATCTTTGCCGCGAAGAACAGCCCTGACAGCAGCACCCCCAGCAGCACGCCGATGGCGAGGTTGTGCGTCAGCACCACGCCCGCCACCGTCGCCAGCATCACGATGCTGGAGCTGGCGGGATGCTCGCGCAGCTTGCGGATCGAGGACCAGCTGAACGTGCCGACGCTGACCATGATCATCACCGCCACCAGCGCGGCCATCGGGATCTGCTTCACCCACTCGCCCAGCACCAGGATCATGAACAGCAGCGAGACGCCCGCGAACAGGCACGAAAGCCGCCCGCGCCCGCCCGACTGGATGTTGATGATCGACTGGCCGATCATCGCGCAGCCGGCCATGCCGCCGATGAAGCCGGTCCCGATGTTGGCCACGCCCTGGCCGACGCACTCGCGGTTGCGCTGCGACGTGGTGTCGGTCAGCTCGTCCACGATCGAGGCGGTCATCAGCGATTCCAGCAGGCCCACCGCCGCCACCGCCGCCGAATAGGGCAGCACGATCAGGAAGGTCTCCAGCGTCAGCGGCACGTCGGGCAGCAGGAACACCGGCAGCGTGGTCGGCAGATCGCCCATGTCGCCCACCGTGCGCACGTCCAGCCCCAGGCCGATGGCCGCCGCCGTCAGCGCCACGATGCACACCAGCGGCGCCGGCGCCGCCTTGGTGAGCAGCGGCAGCAGATAGAGGATCGCCAGCCCCGCCGCCACCAAGGCGTAGGTCAGCGGCTGAACGCCGGTCAGCTCCGGGATCTGCGCCAGAAAGATCAGGATCGCCAGCGCGTTGACGAAACCGGTCATCACCGAGCGCGACACGAAGCGCATCAGCCCGCCAAGCCTGAGCAGTCCCGCCGCCACCTGAAGCACGCCCGCGAGGATGGTGGCGGCCAGCAGGTATTGCAGGCCGTGCTCCTTGACCAGCGTGACCATCAGCACGGCGGTCGCGGCGGTGGCCGCCGAGATCATCCCCGGCCGCCCGCCGGTGATCGCGACGATCACCGCGATCGAGAACGACGCGAACAGCCCCACGCGCGGGTCCACCCCGGCGATGATCGAGAACGCGATCGCCTCCGGGATCAGCGCCAGCGCCACCACCAGACCCGCCACGAGGTCGCCGCGGACGTTGCCCAGCCACTCGTGGCGCAGCCGCGCCCAGTTCACCTTCATCAAAACGCCCGGTCCTCATACAGCCGCGCGGCCCGCCCGCTCGCCGCGCGGTCGCCGTCGCGAAGTCTTCGCCCGTGGCGGGATCGAGCGGCGGGCGCGGAGCGTCCGTCAGATCAGGCGATCATATGCGGCGATACGCCGCAGAGCCAAACCACAATTTCAGCGCGCGCCAAATTTCGAGATTGGCGCGTAACCCACGGTCGCCCGTAGCGCAACCCGAAATCACCCCCGAACGCCCCGCGCCGCGCGTGGTTCAGCGCTTCCGCGCGCACGGACCGCCTGGTTTGGGCGCGGCGGCCAAGGGGGTGGCGGCGCGCGCTCAGCCGATGTCGAGGTCGGCCCAGACCGGCGCATGGTCCGAGGGCTTGTCGCCGCCGCGCGTCTCACGGTCCACGCCGCAGGCGGTCAGCCGGTCGGCGGCCTGCGGGCTGAGCAGGATGTGGTCGATGCGGATGCCGCGATCCTTAGCCCAGGCGCCCGCCTGATAGTCCCAGAACGTATAGCCGGGGGCGTCGTGCAGCGCGCGCCAGGCGTCGGTGAGGCCGAGGTGGACCAGCCGCCGCCAGGCGGCGCGGCTTTGCGGCAGATAAAGCGCGTCATCCGCCCACGCGGCGGGGTCGCGCGCGTCGAGCGGCTGCGGGATCACGTTGAAATCGCCCAGGATCACGGTGGGATCTTCGGTCGCCAGCAGCGCCCGCGCCCGCGCCTCGAGCCGCGCCATCCAGGCCAGCTTGTAGTCGTATTTCGGCCCCGGCGCCGGGTTGCCGTTGGGCAGGTAGAGGCCGCAGACCCGCAGCGCGGCGCGCTCGCCGCTGACGGTCGCCTCG
>CAZRFB010000211.1:0-14003 GCA_964599185.1 uncultured Rhodobacterales bacterium
AACAAGATCGGCGCGCTGGAGGAGGGCGACCTGCGCCCCGAGAACGTCGAGCGCATCGCCACCGATCTGGGGGTGACTCAGGCGGAGGTGATCTCGATGAACCGGCGGCTGGGCGGCGGCGGCGACGCCTCGCTGAACGCGCAGGTCTCCGCCGATGGCGAAGGCGCGGCGGAGTGGCAGGACTGGCTGACCGACGACGACGCCGACCAGGCCGCCAACTACGCCGAGCAGCAGGAGATGGACCAGCGCCGCGACCTGCTGATCCAGGCGATGGGCGCGCTGAACGAGCGGGAGCGCCACATCCTGACCGAGCGCAAGCTCAAGGACGAGCCGGTGACGCTGGAGGGCCTTTCGGAGGTCTATGGCGTCAGCCGCGAGCGCATCCGCCAGATCGAGGCGCGCGCCTTCGAGAAGCTGCAACGCAGAATGCGCGATCTGGCGGCGACGCAGGGCCTGTTGCGTCCGGTCGCCTGAACCGGGCGTGCCTGCGCCGCGCAAGGCCGTTTGGCCGCTAGGCGCCGTCGCGCGCCTGCGCGGCGGCGCCCGTCAGCCGCCGCGCGTATCGACGCAGCACAGCCGCGCCTGTCGCGCCCATCCCGGCGCCGACGAGGTTCGCCGCCATGTCGGCGAGCGAAAACACCCGGCCCGTCACCGCAAGCTGCCCAACCTCCAGCGCCACGGCGAGCGTGAGAATCGCCAGCGCCACCCCCCGGCGCGGCGGCCACGCCAGCAACAGCGCCCCGGCGACGCCCGTGTGCATCAGGAAATGCGCGACGAGGTCGCTGTCCTGCGGCAGACCCTCGATCATCGGCGGCTTGGGCGTGAGGCTGAGCCACGCGGCGAGCGCGACCACGCCCAGCGCCAGTGCGCGCCCGATCCAGAGCGCGCCCCTCACCGCGCCGCCCGTGCGACCATGGTCGCGGCGACGAAATCCTCCAGCGACGCGCCCACCGACTTGAACAGGGTGATCTGCCCGGCGCTCTCGCGCCCCGGATGCGCGCCCGCGCACAGCGCGTGCAGGTCGGCGCGGATCGCGCCGAGCGTGAAGGCGCCGTCCGCCGCCGCCAGCAACAGATCGCCCGCCTCGCCGCGCGCGCCGGCGTAAGTGTCCACGAAAACGGCGGCGCGGGCGACCGCCCCGGCGTCGGTCTCACGCATCGCGGGCCGGAAGGCGCCGACCAGATCGAGGTGGACGCCGGGCCGCAGCAACGCGCCCCGGATCAGCGGTTCGGTCGAGAGCGTGGCGCAACTGACCACATCCGCCGCCTGCGCGCCGTGCTCCAGCGTCGCCGTCGCCGCGTCGAAGCCTTGCGCGCGCGCCCATGCGGCGACGGCTTCGGCCTTGTCGGGCGACCGGCCCCAGACCAGCACCCGCGCGATCGGCCGCACGCTGGCGTGCGCGGCGATCAGCGCGCGCGACAGCCGCCCGGTTCCCACCATGAACAGCGTGCGCGCGTCGGCCCGCGCCAGATGGCGCGCCGCCAGCGCCGAGGCCGCCGCCGTGCGCCGCTCGGTCAGCGCGCCGCCGTCGATCAGCGCGGTCCAGGCGCCGGTCGCCGCGTCGGCGACCAGCACCTGCCCCTGAATCGCGGGCAGGCCGCGCGCACCGTTGCCGGGAACGACGCTGACCAGCTTGACAACGGTTGCGCCGCGCGCGTCCCATGCGGGCATGATCAGCAGGGTGCGGTCGGGGTCGCCCTGCGCCTGCACGGTGTGGTGCGCGCGCGGCGGGGCCGTCACCGACGCAGGGTCGGCGAACGCCGCCGCAAGGGCGTCGATCAGGGCGGGCCACGGCGTGGCGGCGGCGACGGCTTCGGCGGTGACGATGCGCATGGCCGCGAGGCGTAGCGCGTCGGGCGCCGGATGGGAAGCGTCGGCGCGCCCCCCTCACCCCGACCCTCTCCCCCCATCGGGGTGAGAGGGGGCGCTGGCGGCGCGGACGGCGCCAAGGGTCGATGAGCAGGCGCAGGCGGCGCCGTTCTCGCCCCCTCTCCCCGCTTGGGAGAGGGTCGGGGTGAGGGGGCGGCGGCGCGCCTCACCCCCTCGGCTTGGCGCGCAGGGTGGCTTGAGCCTCCCACGGGCGCTCCGGCCAATCGTGGCGAGGATACTGGCCGCGCATGTCGCGGCGCGCGTCCGCCCAGGCGCCGCGCCAGAAGGCGGGCAGATCGGCGGTGGTCGCGATCGGGCGGCCGGCGGGAGACAAAAGCTCCAGCGTCACGCCGGGCGCGGGGTGGCGGTCGAGGCCGTAGAACGCCTGCGCGCGCGCCGACGCCGTGGGCTGGGCGCGGGCGTAGTCGATGGCCGCCTGCATTCCGGCGGGCGTGGCGAGCGCGGCGGGGGCCTCGCGGTCCAGCCGCTGCGCTCGCTCCCACCCCAGCGCGCTGCGCAACGCGGCGGCGAGGTCGAGCCGCGACAGATCCTCGGCGCGGCGCATCCCCAGAAGGTGCGGCGTCAGCCAGTCGTCCAGCGTCGCCAGAAGGCCGTCGTCGCTCCAGTCGGGCAGAGCGTCGCCGCCGCCGACAGGATCGCGCCCGCGCAGCCAGAGCACGCGGGCGCGCAACGCTTGCGCCGCCTTGCTCCACGGCAGCGCGGCGAGCCCCAGCGCGCGCACGCCGTCTGCCATCGCGCGCGCGATCTCGCCGGTGTCGGCGTCGCGCAGCGGGCGCGCCTCCAGCGTCAGCGCGCCCAGCCGCCGCTCGGTCTGCGCCGTCACGGCGCGCAGGCGGCGCGACCAGCGCGCCACGCGCACGGTCTGGATGCGGTTGGCGAACAGGTTCTCGATCTCGTCGCGGCTGAGCGGCGCGGCCAGCCGGATGCGCGCCTCGCGCGGGTCGCCGTCCAGATCGGCCGCCACCAGCCATGGCGCGCCCGCCAGCGCGTCGGCTGGATCGACATGCGCGCCCTTGCCGCCCGACAGCAGATAGCGCGGCGCGTCGCCGGGGCGCCGCTGGGCGATGCGGTCGGGGTAGGCGAGCGCCAGCAGACGGCCAGCGGCGGCAGGGTCGATCCGGCCTGGCGCAGAGTCGCGCTTCCCGCCGCCGCGCCCCAGCCTGCGCGCCGTCTCCGCCGCGCGCGCCAGCGCGGCGCGGTCGAGCGGCAGGGCGCGCGCGGCGGCGAAGCGGCGCGCATCGGCCAGCGCCTCCAGCCGCAGCCCCGCGTCGAGCGGGATGGCGGCGCCGGGAACGCGCAGCGGGTCGCGCTCTGACAGCAGCGCCGCCAGGGCGCGGGCGGTGGCGGCCTCGGCGGGCGGGCAGGCCAGCATCATGTGTCCCAGACGCGGGTGCAGCGGCAGGGCGGCCAGCGCGCGGCCATGCGCGGTGATCCGCCCTGCGGCGTCGAGCGCGCCAAGCGCGGCCAGCAGCGCGCGCGCCTCCGCATGGGCGCCCGCCGGAGGCTGGTCGATGAAGCGCAGGGCTTCCGGCCCGGCCGCGCCCCAGGCGGCGATCTCCAGCGCCAGGCTTGCGAGATCGGCGGTGGCGATCTCGGGCGGCGCGAAGGCGGGCATCGCGCCCTCCTCGCCCCTGGTCCAGAGCCGCAGGCACAAGCCGGGCGCGGTGCGGCCCGCGCGACCGCGGCGCTGATCTGCCTCGGCGCGCGACGCGCGCTCCGTCACCAGCCGCGTCATGCCGGAGCCGGGGTCGAACCGCGCCCGCCGCGCGCGCCCGCCGTCGATCACGATCCGCACCCCCTCCACGGTCAGCGAGGTCTCCGCGATGGCGGTGGCCAACACCACCTTGCGGCGGCCCGGCGGCGCGGGGGCCAGCGCGGCCTGCTGGCGGGCGAAGGGCAGATCGCCATAGATTTCATGCACATCCACATCCGACGGCAGGCGCCCCGCCAGCCGCGCCGCCGTGCGCCCGATCTCGCCCGCGCCGGGCAGGAAGGCCAGCGCGTCGCCCGGCGCGTCCGCCAGCGCGCTCAGGATCGCCTCGGCCATGGCGTCCTCCAGCCGCCGCGCCGCCAGCTCCGCCTCGGCCCAGCAGGTCTCGACCGGCCAGGCGTGGCCCTCGGCGGTCAGCACCGGCGCGCCCATCAGCGCCGCCACCGGCCCCGCGTCGAGCGTCGCCGACATCGCCAGCAGCCGCAGGTCGGGGCGCAGCGCCTCCTGCGACTCAAGGCACAGCGCAAGGCCCAGATCGGCGTTGATCGAGCGCTCGTGGATCTCGTCGAAGATCACCGCCGCCACGCCCTCAAGCGCGGGGTCGGCCTGCAGCATCCGGGTGAGAATCCCCTCGGTCACCACCTCGATCCGCGTGGCGCGGGAGGTGACGCTCTCGCCCCGGATGCGAAAGCCCACCCGCGCGCCCACCGCCTCGCCCAGCGTCCCGGCCATCCGCGCCGCCGCGCCGCGCGCGGCCAGACGGCGCGGCTCCAGCATCACGATGCGGCCATTCGCCCAAGGCGCGCCCAGCAGCGCGAGCGGAACCCGCGTGGTCTTGCCCGCGCCGGGCGGGGCCTGCAGCACCGCGTTGCGGCCGTCGCGCAGGGCGGCCAGAAGGCCGGGCAGCGCCGCCTCGACGGGAAGCGCGGTCGCAGGGGGGGTCATTGCGGCGGCAGCCAGGTGCGCGCCTCCGCCGCGCCGCGCCCGATCACCGCGAACTGGTTGGCGAGCACGCGCACCGGGTGGCTCCAGGCCCCATCCGGCCAGCGCACCCGCACCTCCGCGCGCGGCGCGGTGCCCAGGCCGACATGCACCCAGCCCAAGCCCCCGGAGGCGTGGCCGCCGCCGATCTGCACCGTGCGGGTCAGCACCCGGTCGCCGACGCGCACTTGAACCTTCGCGCCCACCGCGTCGCGGTTCGGCGGCGGCTGGCGCAGCGCCAGCGCCAGCCAGTTTCCCATCGGCCCGAAGCCCGCGTCGCGTTGCCAGCCCAGGTTGCGAAACAGGCTGGCGGGCGCGCCCCGGTTGACCACGAGCAGGTCGAGCATCCCGTCGCTGTTGAAATCCGCCACCGCGCCGCCGCGCCCGCGCGTGGGCAGCGCCAGCCCCGCCGCCTCGCCCGCCTCGCGGAACACGCCCTCCCAGCCGCCCAGCAACAGGCTGTCGGGGTCGAAGGCGGCGAAATCAGGCATCTCCTCGACGTTGCCCTTGGCGATGTAGAGGTCGAGCAGGCTGTCGTTGTCGAAGTCGGCGAAGGCGGCGTGCCAGCTGGTCGAGGGGCGGATGTCGCCGCCCGCGTGGGGACGGTGCGCGGTGGCGCCGCGCTCCAGCGCGATGTCGCGATAGGTGGGGCCGTCGCTTTCCGCGCGGTCGAGCGTCTGCAGCTTGACGTCGCCCATCGAGGTCAGCGCGTATTCCGGGGCGCCGTCGCCGTCCAGATCGGCCTCGGCGACGCCCATGCCCCAGATCGACATCCGCCGCCAGCCGTCGGCGGCGGTGTAGGGGCGGGCGGGGCGGCCCAGCTCGATGCGCCACAACTGCTCCTGCCCGTCGATGTGATACTGGCGGTCGTTGGAGACGCGAAGGCTCAGCCGCCCGTCGCCCGCCCAGTCGGTGAACAGCATCGACAGCGCGCAATAGCCCGGCGACAGCGCCTGCGGGTCGTCGTAGAGCGGCCCTCCGGCGGCGTCGGCTTTGGGGCGAAACAGCCAGTTGTCATGGCAGGTGCGCCACGGCGCGCCGGGCGCGCTCCGGTCCACATAGCCGCCGAAGGCCAGCGTGGGGTGCGCGGCGCCCTCCTCCCAGGCGGCGGCGAAGGCGGTGGTCCAGTCGGCGCCGCCGTCCACCCCGAAGGCGCGGTTGGCCAGCGTGAAGGCGCAGTCCGGCCCGCCCTTCAGGACAAGGTTCTCGCCGACGCGCAGCACTGCGAGGTCGGCATGACCGTCGTCGTCGATGTCGAGCGGATAGGCGCCGATCACGCTCTTGAGCAGCCGTTCAGGAATGTCGAGCGCGCGGCGCTCGAACGCCAGCGCGGCCCCCGGCGCCGAGCGGTTGACGAACAGCTGCGCCGGGTTGCTCCCGCCCGCGAGGAACAGATCGGGGCGGCGGTCGCCGTCGCAGTCGAACGCCGCCGCGCCGCCGCCGACGAAATGCTCCCACGGCCCGTCGTAGCGGTGGACGATTCCCGCCTGCGCGGCCTGCTCGGCGAAGCGCGGGGCGGGCGGCGCGGGAGGCGCGGCGTGCGCCGTCGCGGCGAGCGCGAGGGCCGCGCAGGCGGCGCGCAGCGTGCGCCACAGGCGACGCGGCGCGGCGGCGGTGTGCAGGCGGTTCATGCGTCCCGCCTGCGCAGAGAGGCCCCGGCGCGGAAGCCAGGGTGGCGAGGGGAGGGGGCCGGGCGCTGCGGCGCGGCGGGGTGCGGGCGGGTCATGCGGCGCGCTTCTGGCGGGAGACCCCGTCGCGGGGGCGGCGCGGCGAGGGGGGTGGGCGCCATTGCGGCCGCAGGCGCGGCGGCGCGCGCGGGGATCATGCGCCGCGCCTGCGGGGCGCGGTCCCGGCGCGGCGAACAGGCGCGCCGTCGCGTCATTGCGGCGCCCTCAGCGCCTTGAGGAACGCGATCACCGCCGCGCGGGTCGGCGCTTCCGCATCGACATAGGCGTCGCGCGCCGCCCGCCCCGCCCCGCCATGGGCGCGGATCGCGGCGTCCAGCGTGGTCATGTCGCCGCGATGGCCATAGGGCGCGGTGTCGCCCGCGCCCCACAATTCGGCGGTCAGGAACACGTCGCGCTCGACAAAGCCCTGGCTCAGCAGTTCGCCGCCGAACCCCGCCACCTGCGCATCGACCATCGCGTGACGCTTCAGATCGCCGTAAAGCGGGACCAGCGCGCGGCCTTCGGCGTCTCGGGGCAGGCGCGCGGCCCAGTCCTGCGTCGCCAGATCCAGCGCGATCGGCGCGGCCACGTCGGCTTCGCGCAGCGTTCCGGCGCCCTCGAACGGGCTGGGGTCGGTGAACGTCAGGCTGTCGAGCGGCAGCGCGGGGATGTGGCAGGCGGCGCAGCCCAGCGCGTCGAACGCCTGCGCGCCGTCAGCCGCCAGCGCCGCCCATTGCGGATCGTCGGGCGCCGAAGGGACCGGCGGCGGCAGGCTGGCCTGAAACGCCACAAGGGCGGAGATGTCGCCCGCGTCCAGCTCATCCGCCACGCCGTCGGCGTCGAAATCCGCGCTTCCCGTCCAGCGCGCGCCAAAACGCTCCGCCGCCTGCATCCCGTGATGGGCGTTGAGCGCGGTGACGGTGAAGCGGCGCAGCGTGCCGACCACGCCCTTCTGGCCGAACGGGCGCAGGGTGAGGTCGGGGTCGATCCCTTCCACCTTGCCTGTATCGAGCGCGCCATCGGGCAGCGCGGTCAGCGCGCCAAAGCGCACGCCCTTGGTCTCAAGCGCCACGGTCACTGGCGCGCCGGTCGCGCGCGCCTCAGCCGCCGCCTGCGCGCGCAGGCCGCGCAGATCGCGGGTCATCTCGCGCGCCAGAAGCTCGATCAGCCCGGCGCCGAACAGGTGCGTGGTGCCGCGCTCGCTGGAGAACTGCGGGTCGAGGATGTCGAACTCGGCGTTGCGCGCGCCCTCGGCGGTGAAGGCGTTGGTGGCGAAGCCGCCCGCGCCGCCGATCACCGGCTGGTGGTGGCAGTCGGCGCAGGAAGTGGCGTCGGGGCCGGACAGCCGCTGATGCGCCTGCGCGGCGGGGCGGCGGCGCGGGGTGGGGATGTCGGCCTGCGTGGCCATCGGCCGCCCTGCGCCCTCGGCGTCGGTGAAGCGGGCGACAAACAGCGCCCGCCCCCGCGCGACCAGCGCGCCGGTCTCTGCGGCCTGCGCGTCGGCCCAGGTCCAGGGCGCGCCGACCGCGCCTTCCTCCCATGGCGCGACGTTCGGCGCCTGGGCCAGCGCCGGGAAGGCCAGCAGCGCCGCCAGCGCCATGCGTTTCATCACTTTGCCGCTCCCTGCATCGTCGCCTTGCGCGCCCCGGGCTTGCCCGCCGCCGCTTTCGGCGCCGGTGCGCCTGCGCTATATCCCGCGTCCAGCCCCTGCAAGGCGTGCAGCGCCGCGCCCTCCAGCGCCAGCGCGGTCTCGTCGGGCGCCAGCGTCAGCGACAGCGGCGCCGACAGCGCCGGGGCCAGCGCCGCCTCCAGCGCGGCGCGCATCGCGGGCTCGATCAGGTCCGCCGCGCGGGCGCCGGGGCCGATCAGCGCCACCTTGACCGGCCCGACCAGCGCGAACAGCCGCCCCAGCCCATAGCCCAGCGCCGCGCCCGCCACTGAGAACGCCGCGCGCGCCGCGCCGTCGCCCGCCCGCGCCTCGGCGGCCAGCGCGTCGGCGTCGCCCTCTGGGTCGCGCCCTGCCGCGCGCAGGATGGCGTAGTCGGCGGCATAGGCCTCGACGCAGCCCAGCCTACCGCAGGCGCAGGGCGCGCCGCCGGGCTGGTGCGTCATGTGGCCGAACTCCATGGCGGAGGAGCGCCGCCCCTCCACCAGCGCGCCGCCGAGCACCAGACCCATGCCGACGCCGGGGCCGACCAGGATCACCGCGAAATCGGGGCCGAGCGCGGGCTGGCGCCGCGCCAGCGCCGTCGCGCTCATGGCGCAGTCGTTCACCACCGCGACAGGGGCGCCGTAGCGCGCGCCCAGCGGCGCGGCGAAGTCCACGCCTTGCGCGTCGAGCACCGGCGACCACAGGACGCGGCGCGCCTCGGCGTCGGTGACGCCCTGCACCGCAACCGTGAGCGCGCGCAGCGGCGGATCGCCAGAACCAATGGTGGCGGCATGCAGCCGCAGCGCGTCGATGCGCGCGATCAGCGCCGCCGTCAGCGCGGCGGCGCAGGCGTCGCGCGGCAGCGGCGGGCCTTCGGCGCGCGCCACCAGGCGCCCGGCGTAATCGGCCAGCGCCACGGTGACGGCGCGCGCCGAGATCACCGCCGCCACCACCGAGGCGCGCGCGGGGTTCAGCCCCAGCGGCGCCTGCGGCCTGCCGCGCGCGGGTGATTCGGCGGCGGCGGCGGCCTCGGCGGGATCGGCGACGATCTCGGCCGGCGCGATCAGCCCTTCGGCCAGCATCTGCGCGCCGATGGCGGAGACGGTGGCGCCGCTGAGGCCGGTATCCGCCGCCAGCGCGGTGCGCGACCGCGCGCCGCCGCGCCGCAGCGCCGCCAGCAGCGCCGCGCGGTTGCGCGCGCGCACCGCGTCTATCCGGGATTTTCCCGCCATCCGAACGTTTCCGACCGATCCTTGCGCGCCGACGCGCGTCTTTGGAGAAACATGTTGACGCCGCCGCGCGCTTGAGTCACTCATTTTCTTCGAGGTTCGAAAAAAAGAACCCGCCGCCGCGTGAGTCGCGGCGACAACCTTGATCCGGCCGCCTGTCGGCGGTCATGGGGCATCCGGTCGCCCGCAGGCGGCCATGGGGAGGAAGCGATGAAAAAATTTCTGAGCGCGCTCGCGGGCGCGTCGGCGATCGCCTTGTTCGCCGGACAGGCGTCGGCCTTGGTGGTCGGCGTGTCGTGGTCGAATTTTCAGGAAGAGCGCTGGAAGACCGACGAGGCCGCCATCGTCGCCAAGCTGACCGAGATGGGGCACAGCTACATCTCCGCAGACGCGCAGTCCTCGGCGGCCAAGCAGCTGACCGATGTCGAGAGCCTGATCTCGCAGGGCGCCGACGCGCTGATCATCCTGGCGCAGGACAGCGACGCCATCGGACCGGCGGTCAAGAAGGCCGCCGACGAGGGCATTCCCGTGGTCGGCTATGACCGGCTGATCGAGGATCCGCACGCCTTCTACATCACCTTCGACAACAAGGAAGTCGGCCGGATGCAGGCCCGCGCGGTGTTCGAGGCGCAGCCGACCGGCAACTACGTGTTCATCAAGGGCTCCTCGGCCGACCCGAACGCCGACTTCCTGTTCTCCGGCCAGATCGAGGTGCTTCAGGCCGCGCTCGACAGCGGCGCGATCAAGAACGTGGGCGAGGCCTATACCGACGCCTGGCTGCCCGCCAACGCGCAGAAGAACATGGAGCAGATCCTGACCGCCAACGACAACAAGGTCGATGCGGTGGTCGCCTCCAACGACGGCACCGCAGGCGGCGTGGTCGCGGCGCTGACGGCGCAGGGGCTGGCGGGCGAAGTGCCGGTCTCGGGGCAGGACGGCGACCACGCCGCGCTGAACCGCGTCGCGCTGGGCACCCAGACCGTCAGCGTCTGGAAGGACGCCCGCGTGCTGGGCGCCAAGGCCGCCGAGATCGCCGCGATGATGGCGGAAGGCGCCAAGATGGCCGACATCCCCGGCGTCGTCACCTTCGACGGCGGGCCGAAGGGCGTGAAGATGAACGCGTTCTTTCTGCCGCCGGTGCCGGTGACGCGCGCCAACCTGTTCGACGTGATCGAGGCCGGTTGGGTGAGCAAGGCCGTCGTGTGCCAGGGCGTGCCCAACGGCGCCGTGTCGGTCTGCAACTGACGCCGGGACCAGGCCTGATCTGACGTCAGGCCACCACAAGGCGGGGATCGGGGGCGCAAGACCCCCGGCCCACAACACGTTGGGGAGAACGCCGCGATGGCGGACCAGACAGCAGCCGCCCCGCCGAGGGGCGCCGCTTCCGTGCAGCTAGGCCCGGTCGCGCGCTTTCTCAAGGCCACCGAGATCGACACCCGGATGCTGGGGATGGTCGGCGCGCTGGCGATCATCTGGATCGGGTTCCACGTCGCCTCGGGCGGCACGTTCCTGACCGCGCGCAACCTGTGGAACCTGTCGGTGCAGACCTCGTCGATCGCGGTCATGTCCACCGGCATGGTGCTGATCATCGTCACCCGCAACATCGATCTGTCGGTCGGCTCGATGCTCGGCTTCATCGGCATGATGATGGGGGTGATGCAGGCGGACTGGCTGCCCTCGATCTGGGGCTATGACCATCCGCTGACGTGGATCGTCACGCTGCTGTTCGGCGCCGCCGTCGGCGTGCTGATCGGCGGCGTGCACGGCTATATCATCGCCTATCTCGGCGTGCCGGCCTTCATCGTGACGCTGGGCGGGCTGCTGGCGTGGCGCGGCGGCGCGTGGTGGGTGACCTCGGGGCGCACCGTCGCGCCGATGGATGGAACCTTCGGCCTGATCGGCGGCGGCACCGAGGGCGCCATCGGCGCCACGGCGAGCTGGGCGATCGCGCTGGTGGTCTGCGCGGCGATCGTCGCGGGGCTGGTCTCGGGCCGCGCCCGGCGTCGGCGCTTCAACTTTCCGCTGCGCCCCTTGTGGGCCGAGGGCGTGCTGGGGAGCCTTGGTTGCGGCCTGACGCTGGCGGCGGTGGCGGTGGCCAATTCCTATCCCTGGCCCTCGCGCGTCGCGGCGCGCTACGCCGAAGCCAACAACATCCCCGTGCCCGAAGGCGGGCTGCTGATCGCCCACGGCCTCGCGATTCCGGTGCTGGTGGCGCTGGCGGTGGGGCTGGCGATGACGTTTCTCACCACCCGCACCCGCTTTGGCCGTTACGTGTTCGCCATCGGCGGCAACCCCGAGGCGGCCGAGCTGGCGGGCGTGGACGTGCGCTGGGTGAAGATGAAGATCTTCATGCTGATGGGGGCGCTGGTCTCGATCGGCGCCGCGATCTCGACCGCGCGGCTGAACGCCGCCACCAACGCGCAAGGCACGCTGGACGAGCTTTATGTGATCGCGGCGGCGGTGATCGGCGGCACCTCGCTGGCGGGCGGCGCGGGCACCATCTACGGCGCCATGCTCGGCGCGCTGGTGATGCAGTCGCTGCAGTCGGGCATGGTGCTGATGGGGCTGGACACGCCGTTGCAGAACATCGTCGTCGGCCTGGTGCTGGTGCTCGCGGTCTGGGTGGACACGATGTATCGGGGGAAGACGCTATGAGCCGGAAGGGAACCCCGCTGGTGGAGATGCGCGACGTCTCCATCGCGTTTGGCGGCATCAAGGCCGTGGACGATGTGAGCGTCGATCTCTATCCGGGCGAGGTGGTGGCCCTGCTGGGCCACAACGGCGCGGGCAAATCGACGTTGATCAAGATCCTGTCGGGCGCCTATCCGCGCGATTCGGGTGCGATCTTCGTCAACGGCGAGGCGGCGGAGATCAACAACCCGCGCGACGCCAAGAAATACGGCATCGAGACGATCTATCAGTCGCTGGCGCTGGCCGACAACGTGGACGCCGCCGCCAACCTGTTTCTGGGGCGTGAGCTGGTCACCCGCTGGGGCACGCTCGACGACGCCTCGATGGAGGCCGCCTGCCGCGAGGTGATGGGGCGGCTCAACCCCAACTTCCAGCGGTTCAAGGAGCCGGTGAAGGCGCTGTCGGGCGGTCAGCGCCAGTCGGTCGCCATCGCCCGCGCGATCCACTTCAACGCCCGCATCCTGATCATGGACGAGCCGACGGCGGCGCTCGGGCCGCAGGAGACGGCGCAGGTGGGCGAGCTGACCAAGCAGCTCAAGCAGGAGGGCATCGGCATCTTCCTGATCTCCCACGACATCCACGACGTGTTCGACCTCGCCGACCGCGTCAGCGTGATGAAGAACGGCCAGCTGGTCGGCTCGGGCCGGGTCGAGGACATGACCAAGGACGAGGTGCTGGGCATGATCATCCTCGGCAAGTGCCCCCCCGGCGCCGTGCCGGGGCCGGGGGCGCTGGCGGCGTGAGAAGGGGCGCATCCGGGCGGCGCGGGGGCGCCATCCGGGGCGTGGCGGTTGGAGCGGGATGGTTGGGTCCGGCGCGATTGTGGCGATGCGCCGGTTTCTGCCGATCACTTAAGCGCGATGTTTTCCTACTTGCGCTTAGTCGATTTCCGGATCGTCCTCCGGCCAGTATGGGTCTAAGTCCACGCCAGCCGGTGCATCGCCATCAAAGAATACACCATTGTACCCGCCCTCTTGACGCCCAGCGTCAGCGATAGCCCATTGCAATTCTGGCACCCACAACCCGTCTCGGACGGTCACGCTATAGACGGCGCACGCCTTTGAGTCGCACCAAATTGCCTCAAGTCGCCGCGACATATCGGGCGTCAGCGCATCAACTATCCGCTTCATGCCGACAATTTCAAATGCGAGGTCGCTGCGGCTTGAAAGGTGGACACCTTTGTAAGTGATTGGGTCTTGCTTCACCCCTTTTTTCGCCTCGTTGGCTTTGAGCTTTGCTTGTTGAACGGTCCACGTCTCTACGAGAAACATAGCCATCGAACCTGCAAGATTGACGGCCAGCGCGGCGTGTCGCTCTGAGGGCTTTACCTTTTGTCGCCCACCGCCATGCGCATCACTTATCTTGTTCCGCAAGCTCCCTAAGTTTTCAATTACGTTTTGGCATCCGCCCAGAATGCGCTTAAATGCATCTTCAGTGTGTTGAGAGGGGGCAAGATTCATTATTTTAGCAGCCGCACTGTATAGTTTCGGCAAATCCAGTTGTTCAGTTGGCAGTTTACCGGCGTCCTCAAGGATATGCTTGCACACAGCTTCCATCAAGGTTCTGGCAGCTGTAATTGCCCCCTCGGGGTCCGCTTTTCGACGGTTCAAAGCCTTTTGCCAAACGGCTGACACACCATCGGCATCGTATCGCGCAAGTGAAGCTGTGACATCAGCATCGGCTGGCACGTCAGCCTGGGACACAAAATCTAGGAGTGGCTGGAACTGCGAGGTAATGTGTTTCCGACGGGCAGTATAGGCGCCGCTACCAGTGTGAAAATCTTTAAGATATGCCCAAACACCCTTGGCATCCACATTATCGCGAACAAATCGCGGCACTAGATTCCTTGTGTTCGGGTCATCAAGTAACTCTGCTCTCAGTGAGAGGAATTCTTTTTCGTCCATACTTCCACCCGTGCCATGGGTTGTGAGAATGGAACGAAGTTTCAATGCGCTGTCGAACGTTCTATAATTGGTCATGGTTGTTTCTATCCGGTAATTTTCTTACTCAGAAACCCTATGCTCCGAAAGCCGAACTCCGCAAAAAACTGAAATGCTCACGCGCCTCGCAGAGTTTTTCAACCAAATCTGCGCGAAACTGCCATTTGTTGCGTTCGGCACAAATAACCCATTTGCGTAATCCCGCCCAGCAGAAACAGTCCTTTCATTCCTCACCCTTACCCC
>CAZRFB010000212.1:0-3504 GCA_964599185.1 uncultured Rhodobacterales bacterium
CACGATCCTCGGAACGCACACCGGCGCGCTGCGGACTTCGAACCCTCTCTCAGGAGACCAGGCCATGAAGAAGCTATTCGGAACGACCGCGCTTGCGATGATCCTCGCCGGCGCCGCGCTCGCGCAGACGGCGACGACGCCGCCGGCGACCGCCCTGCTCGCCGACGACAAGCCGCTCGCGGCGATGACGTGGCTGGCGAACGGCGAGGCGACGGACGTCTATGCGTCCGACCTGATCGGCGCGACGCTCTATGCCGCCGAAGGCGACAGGACCACCATCGAGGCGCGCAAAGACTGGGAGAGCGTCGGCTCGGTCAACGACGTGCTGCTGAGCCGCGACGGCAAGGTGCGCGCGGTTCTGGTCGATGTCGGCACGTTCCTCGGCATGGGCGGCAAGACCGTCGCCACGCCGGTCGAGGCGCTCCGCTATGTCTCCGACGGCGAGGCCGCAGGCGACTATTTCCTGGTGATCTCGGCCTCGCGCGACACGCTGACGGCGGCGCCCGAGTATGTGCGGCCCGACCTGACCGCCGACGAGACCACGGCGGCGCGCGGCGACGCCTCGGAGTCGGTGTTCGCGCATGACGGCTATACCCGCGCGCCGAACGACGCGCTGACCGTGGACGAGCTCAAGAGCGCCTCGATCTACGACCGCGACGACAACGCCATCGGCTCGGTGAGTGAGTTGCTGGTCGGCGCCGACGGCAAGATCACCGACGCGGTGATCGACGTGGGCGGCTTCCTCGGCATGGGCGCGCGCCCGGTGTCGATGAAGTTCGACGACCTCACCGTGCTGCGCAAGGACGGCGGCGACGACGTGCGGCTGTACGCCGACGCCACCAAGGAGCAGCTCAAGGCGATGCCGCGCTACGAAAAGTAGGCGCGCGGACCGGCGGCGGCGCAACCGCGCGACCGCCGGTCCATCCCTCACCAGGACGACCGCGCAGGAGAATCCTGCGCGACCACGGCCCCGAGACGGGCTTTCAGGGAGATGCACAATGACCAGGACCGTCAACACCGCCGCCCCGCATGGCCGCCGCGCCACCTTCACGCATGACGGCTATAACGAGGCCGTGCGCCACGATCTGACCACCGAGGACCTCAAGAGCGCCTCGGTCTATGGCCACGGCGACGAGAAGATCGGCGCGGTCTCCGATCTGGTGGTGACCGCCGAGGGCAAGATCTCGCAGGCGATCGTCGATGTCGGCGGCTTCCTCGGCATGGGCGCGCGCCCGGTGTCGATGAAGTTCGACGACCTCACCGTGCTGCGCGAGGACGGCGGCCACGACCTGCGAGTCTATATCGACGCCACCAAGGCGCAGCTTGAGGCGATGCCGCGCCACGACGGCTGACCTCCGACCGCGCCAGTTTTGTAGCGTTGCGGCGACCGCGCAAAGGCGCGGTCGCCGCTTTTCTGAGCACAGTCCGGGCCGGAGTCCGGCTCAACGCCGCGCGATCACGGCGCCCCGCCAGCTTCGGATCACCGCGACGCGGCCAGAGCGATCACCGGCGCCTTGCCGCCGCCGCGCCACGCCGCCAGCAGCGCCGCCTCATCGACAAGCGCAAGGCGCTCATGGGCGTCGAGCCACTCCAGCGCCTGCGCCGGTCCATCGGCGACCGCGATCTTCGCGGCGGCGGTGATGCTGGGCAGCCGGACGCCGGGCGCGTCGGCGCGGTCGCCCAGCATCGCCGTATGACCAGCCGCCAGCCAGGCGTCGTCGATCAGGTCGGCCAGACCCTGCGCGCTGGCGGCGGCGATCTGCGCCGACGCCGCGTCCGCCGCCTGCGCCAGCGGCGGCGCCGCGATCTCCTCGACGGTGCGCAGCAGCCCCGCCGCGCGCAGCGCCGATCCGGCGCGGGTCTGGCCGCTGAGGCGCGAGAGCCATGGCGCGAGCATCAGACCGGCCAGCACCGGCGACAGCCAGACCAGCACCTGCGGCTGGGTCGCGGCCAGCGCGGCGGCGATCCCCGCGCCCAGCGTCGCATGGCCGCCATGGGCGCGCCACGCCTGCGACCACGGCAGGGCGGCGCCGTCGCGCGCCTGCGGCGACCATCCGGCGTCGCGGCCCAGCACGATCTCGGCCACATGGCGGCACTGCATCAGCATTTGCGCCGGGGCCAGCAGCGTGGAGGCGGCAAGCTCCACCGCGCCGCTGGCCATGATCGCGGCGCCGCCGCCCAGCGCGCGGCGCCGCGCCCGATCCGCCAGCGCCTCCGCCAGCCCCAGCGCCTTGGGAAACAGCAGCAGACCCGCCGCCACCGCCAGCAGCGCGGTCATGCGGTCGCGGTCGAACCACGGCCAGACCGGAAACAACTGGTGCAGCTGGGGAAAATAGTCGGGCTGGACAAGCGACGCCTGGATGGTGAGCGCGACGCCGACCACCAGCATCATCAGCCATATCGGCGACATCAGATACGAGCCGATGCCGATGGCCATATGCGTCCGGCTGGGCCAGCGCAGCCCCGCCGCGCCGATCACGCCGCCATGCTGGAGATTGCCCTGCGCCCAGCGCCGGTCGCGGCGGCTGGCCGCCAGCAGCGACGGCGGCGCGCCCTCCCAGCTGCCGGTCAGATCGGGGTCCATGCGCACGCCCCAGCCCGCGCGCCGCAAGAGCGCGGCCTCGACGAAATCGTGGCTGAGGATATGACCGCCGAACGGCTTGCGCCCCGGCAGGTCGGGCAGGCCCGCCGCCGCGGCGAAGGCGCCGACCCGGATCAGCGCGTTGTGGCCCCAGAAGTTGCCGTCCAGGCCCTGCCAGGCCGCCACGCCGCGCGCCACCACCGGGCCATAGACCGCCGCCGCGAATTGCTGCAGCCGCGCGAACGCCGTCTCGGCGCCCAGCGCGGTCGGGTTCGACTGGAGCAGGCCCAGGGTCGGGTCGGCCTCCATGCGCCGCACCATCCGCACGATGGTCGCGGGCGCCATCAGGCTGTCGGCGTCGAGCACCAGCATGTGGTCATAGCGCCCGCCCCAGCGGCGGACGAATTCCGCGACGTTGCCGGCCTTGCCGCCGCCGCCCGCGCCGCGCCGCCGCCACCAGGCCGCCATCCGCCCGCCCAGCAGGCGACGCAGCGCCTGCATCGCGGTGGTCTCGCGCGCCACGGCGTCGGCGTCGCGGGTGTCGGAGAGCATGAACAGCTCGAACGCGCGCCCGTGTCCCAGATCGGCGAGCCCCGATCCCATGGCCGCCAGCGCCCCGGCGGTGCGCGCGGCGTCCTCGCTGAACACCGGCATGATGATCGCGGTCAGCGAGGCGAGCGGCCCCTGTCCGCCGTCGCTCGCGCGCCTTGGCGCCGCCAGCAGGCCCGCCAGCGCCGAGGTTGACGACAGCGCGATCCAGCCGAACGTGACCGTGAACAGCGCCAGCAGCGCCCATTGCAACAGGGTGACGGCGCCCGGGCCGAACGCCATGAACATCTCGTAAGCGCCCGCGACGGTCAGCGCGGCCGCGCCGCCGAACGCGATCAGGCGCGCGCAGCGCACGCGCCAGCCCTGCGCGGCGA
>CAZRFB010000213.1:0-1730 GCA_964599185.1 uncultured Rhodobacterales bacterium
TTCGCCACCCGCGACGCGCACAAGCGCAGCGCGCCGGGGCGCATCATCGGCGTCTCGGTGGACAGCCACGGCGCCACCGCGCTGCGCATGGCGCTGCAGACCCGCGAACAGCACATCCGCCGCGACAAGGCGACATCCAACATCTGCACCGCGCAGGCGCTGCTGGCGGTGATGGCGGCGATGTATGCGGTCTATCACGGGCCGGAGGGGCTGAAGCGCATCGCGCAGCGCGCGGCGCGGCTCGCCGCCATCGCCGCCGAGGGGCTGCGCCGGGGCGGCTTCGCGCTGGCGTCGGACGCCTTCTTCGACACGCTGACCATCCGCGCGCCGGGCCGCGCGACCGCGATCGCCGACCGGGCGCAGGCGGCGGGGCTGCTGTTGCGCCGCATCGACGCCGACCGGCTGGGCGCCAGTTTCGACGAGACCACCACCCGCGCCGACGTCGAGGCGCTGTGGGCGGCGTTTGGCGTCGAGGCTTCGGTCGCGGCGCTGGACGCCACGGTTGCGGCGGCGACGCCCGAGGGTCTGCGCCGCAGCTCCGGCTATCTGCGCCATCCGGTGTTTCACAGCTGCCGCTCCGAGACGCAGATGCTGCGCTATCTGCGCCGCCTGCAGGCCAAGGACATCGCGCTCGACCGCGCGATGATCCCGCTCGGCTCCTGCACCATGAAGCTGAACGCCACGGCGGAGATGATCCCGATCTCCTGGCCGGGTTTTGCCGACATCCACCCCTTCGCGCCCGCCGGGCATACGCGCGGCTATCGCCGCCTGTTCGCGGAACTGGAGGCGCAGCTCTGCGCGATCACCGGCTTTGACGCGGTGTCGCTGCAACCCAACGCCGGCAGTCAGGGCGAATACGCCGGCCTGCTGACGATCCGCGGCTGGCACGAATCCCGCGGCGAGGGCGCGCGCGACGTCTGCCTGATCCCGTCCTCCGCCCATGGCACCAACCCCGCCTCCGCCGTGATGGCCGGGCTGAAGGTGGTGGTGGTCAAGTGCGACGCGCGCGGCGACATCGACATCGCCGACCTTACCGCCAAGGCCGACGCCCACGCCGACCGGCTGGCGGCGCTGATGGTCACCTATCCCTCCACCCACGGCGTGTTCGAGGGCGGCATCAGGGAGATCTGCGCCATCGTCCACGCGCGCGGCGGACAGGTCTATATGGACGGCGCCAACCTCAACGCGCAGGTGGCGGTGTCGCGCCCCGCCGACATCGGCGCCGACGTCTGCCACATGAACCTGCACAAGACATTCTGCATCCCGCACGGCGGCGGCGGCCCCGGCGTCGGGCCGATCGGCGTGAAGGCGCATCTGGCGCCGTTCCTGCCCTCGCACCCGGTCGAGGCGCCGATTTCCGCGAACGGCCCCGAAATGCACGGCGGCGCGGTGTCGGCGGCGCCCTGGGGCTCGGCGCTGATCCTGCCGATCTCCTGGGCCTATATCGCGATGATGGGGCCGGACGGCCTGTTGCGCGCGACGCAACTGGCGATCCTCAACGCCAACTACATCGCCCACCGCCTGCGCGCCGCCTATCCGGTGGTCTATGCGGGCGCGAACGGGCGGGTGGCGCATGAGTGCATCATCGACGTGCGCCCGCTGAAGGCGCAAAGCGGCGTCGGCGTCGAGGACATCGCCAAGCGGCTGATCGACTACGGCTTCCACGCGCCGACCATGAGCTGGCCGGTGCCCGAGACGCTGATGATCGAGCCGACCGAGAGCGAAAGCCT
>CAZRFB010000214.1:0-1792 GCA_964599185.1 uncultured Rhodobacterales bacterium
CGTCAAGCTCCTCCAGCGCGCCCACGGTGCGCGCCAGCGCCACCACATGCGCCCCGCGCGCGGCTTCGGCCAAGGCCAGCGCATGGCCAAGCCCGCGCGCGGCGCCGGTGATCAGGGTGACGGGGGAGGCGGCGTCTGACGCGGTGTTGCTCATGGCGCGTCAATACGGCGCCAGGGCGCAGCGGGAAAGGGGGGCGCGGCGGGAAAGGGGGCGCGGCGGGAAAGGGGGCGCGGCGGGAAAGCGCGGCCGCCGCCGATGCGCGGCCATCAGCCCAGCGCCGCCGCGATCTCCGCCGCCAGCGCGTCGATCTCCGCCGCCGCCTTGCCGCCGCGCTCGCTCTCGGTGACGCCGCGCCCGGCCATGAACGCGGTGGCGAAGGCGATGCGGGCGCCGATGCGGGCGGCCATGATCTCGGCGCCGTCGTCGCGCAGCATCGCCTCCACCGCCTCGCCGGGGCCGCCGCGCGGCGGCACCCGGTTCATCACCACCTGCGCGTTGGCGCCCTCGCGCGCCGCCATCTTCAGCGTGGCGCGGGTGGCCCAGGCGTCGGGGGCGGAGGGCTGCGCCGGGATCACCACCAGATCGGCCTCGCGCATCGCGCTGCGCAGCAGCACGTCGGCGTTGCCGGGGCAATCCACCAGCACCACCTCCGCCTCCGCCCCCGCGCGGCGGATGTCGGAGCCCGCGCGCCACTCGCTGCTCTCGAAGAAGGCGAAGTCGAGCGCGCCGCCATGGGCGCGGGCGCGGGCGTCGGCCCAGCCTGCCAAGCTGCGCTGGGGGTCGAGGTCGATCAGCGCCACGCGCCGCCCCTGGCCGATGAAGGCCGCCGCCACCTGCGTCAGCAGCGTGGTCTTGCCCGCGCCGCCCTTTTGCTGCGCGAATGTCGCGATGCGCGCCATGGCCGCGATCCCCCCTGTTCAGTCGCCCTCGAAGCCTTGCAGCACGTTGACCGCGTTCAGCCCGATCTCCGCCACCGCATAGCCGCCCTCCATAACGAACAGCGTCGGCAGGCCCAGCCGGCCCAGCCGCGCGCCGTAGCTCAGGAAGTCGGCGCTCTCCAGCCGGAAGCTGCTGATCGGGTCGCCCTTGAACGTGTCCACCCCCAGCGACACCACCAGCGCGTCGGGCGCAAAGGCGGCGATGCGGGCGCAGGCGTGCTCCAGCGCCGCCGACCATGCGGCGAAATCGGTTCCCGGCGGCAGCGGATAGTTGGCGTTGAAGCCCGCGCCCGCGCCCGCCCCGGTCTCGTCGGCGCCGCCCAGAAAGTGCGGAAACTCGAACGCCGGGTCGCCGTGCAGCGAGGCGAAGAACACGTCCGCGCGGTCGTAGAAGATCGCCTGCGTGCCGTTGCCGTGGTGAAAGTCCACGTCCAGCACCGCCACCCGCGCCGCGCCGCCGTCGAGGAAACGCTGCGCGGCGATGGCGGCGTTGTTGAGAAAGCAATAGCCGCCATACATGTCTTGCGCTGCGTGATGGCCGGGCGGGCGGCAGAGCGCGAAGGCGGCGCGCGCGCCTTCAGCCACGATGTCCGCCGCGCTGACCGCCACGTCGGCCGCCGCCTGCGCGGCTTCCCACGTGCCGCCCGAGATCGCGGTCTCGCCCGCCAGCGCATACCAGCCCAGCGCGCCGTCGATGGCCTGCGGCGGCCCGCCGCGCCACATCCGGCGCGAGGGCCAGACGGTGGGGATCGCTTCGCCCCGGTTGCCCTCGGCGCGCCAGCGCTCCCACGCCGTCGCGAGAAAATCGAGATAGTCGGCGTGATGCACCCGGCCCACCGGCCCCAGCCCATGC
>CAZRFB010000215.1:0-8814 GCA_964599185.1 uncultured Rhodobacterales bacterium
TGCGGCGGAGGTGCGCGGCAAGACCGCCCATGGCGCCGAGACCGTGGCGCAGGCGGTGACGGCGGTGAACCGGATCAAGACCAGCTCCGACCAGATCACCGCGATCATCGCGATGATCGAGGCGATCGCCTGGCAGACCAATTTGCTTGCGCTCAACGCCTCGGTCGAGGCGGCGCGGGCGGGCGACGCCGGGCGCGGCTTCGCCGTGGTCGCCTCGGAGGTGCGCGCGCTGGCGCAGCGCGCGGCCGACGCGGCGCGCGACATCACCGGACTGATCCAGACCAGCGCCGAGAACGTGGCCGACGGCATCGCCTCGGTCGAGAACACCGGCGCCGCGCTCGACGAGATCCGCGCCTCGATGGAGCGGCTGGCGTCGACGCTGGGCGAGGTCTCCGCCGCCGGGCGCGAACAGGCGACCGGCGTCGAGGAGATCAACAGCGCCGTCACCCAGATGGATCGCATCACCCAAGAGAACGCGGCCCTGACCGAGCGCTTCGCCTCCGAGGCCGGCACGCTGGCGGGCGAGATCGGCGCCCTGCGCGACGCGGCCGCCGTGTTCGCCATCGACCAGCGCCGCGCGGCGGACGCCCGCGCGGCGGCCTGACCGCTTGTCCATGAGCGCCGTCGCGCGCGGATAGCGCCCCGCCCGCCAGACCGGGCGCCGCCGACGCCCCCTGCGCCCCCTCTCCCCCACCTCGGGGGAGAGGGTCGGGGTGAGGGTCTTCAGCGCGCCGCCGCCTGCCGCGCTCCGCCCGCCAGACTTGGCGCCGCCGGTGCGCCTTGCGCCCCTTCTCCCCCACCTCGGGGGAGAGGGTCGGGGTGAGGGGCTTCAGCGCGCCGCCGCTTGCCGCGCCGCGCCCGCCAGACTTGGCGCCGCCGGTGCGCCTTGCGCCCCCTCTCCCCCACCTCGGGGGAGAGGGTCGGGGTGAGGGGCTTCAGCGCGCCGCCGCCTGCCGCGCCGCGCCGCCAGACTTGGCGCCGCCGGTGCGCCTTGCGCCCCTTTCCCCCGTCCCAGCGGAGAAGGTCGGGGTGAGGGGCCTCAGCGCGCCGCCGCCTGCCGCGCCGCGCGCACCGCCGCCAGCAGCGCGTCGGCCAGCCGGGCGCGCGGGTTGCGGGGCCGCTCCAGCAGCGCCAGCGCGCGCCAGAGCGGCGGATCGCCCAGCGGCGCGGCGGCGATCCCCGCGCGCCCGACGCCCGCGCGGCGCGGCGCGACCGAGACGCCAAGGCCGTGGCGCACCAGCGCCTCGACCGCCTCCAGCGAATCGACCTCCATCGCCGCATCCACGCTGAGGCCCATCTCCTCGATGCGGCGCTCGATCATCTGCCCCGCCCAGGTGCGGCGGCTGAACCAGATGAACGGGCGGCCCTGAAGCAGCGCGCGCGCGTCCCCGCCCTGGGCCGCGGCGGGGGCGATCGCCTCCAGCGGCTCGCGCGCCGCCTCCCGCGCGCGCAGGCCGGGGATCGCGGCCTCGGGCGCGGTGGTCAGCGCGGCGTCGAGTTCACCGCTGCGCACCATCAGCGCCAGGTCCGCCGACAGCCCGGCGCGGATGCGCAGCCGCAGCCGGGGGTGGGCGGCGCGCAAGGCCGCCAGCGCAGGCGGCGCCAGCCCCGCCATCGCCGAGGGCACGATCCCCACCGCCAGCGTGCCGACCAGCGCCTCCGCCGCCCCCAGCCCGGCGATCTCGTCGGCGATGGCCAGCATCCGGCGGGCGTGCTCGACCAGCGCCGCGCCCCGGTCGGTCAGCACCGGCGGGCGGCGCGCGCGGTCCACCAGCGCCACGCCCAGCTCCGCCTCCAGCTCCTTGACATGCAGGCTGACCGCGCCGTGGCTGAGCCCCAGCGCGGCCCCGGCGGCGGTGAAGCTGGGCGCCTCGGCGATGGCGACCATGGTGCGCAGGCGTCGCAGGTCCATTGTCAGGTTTCCTGACGCTATTTCATCCGATACTTCGCTTTGTGACAGATACTATCGCAGTTATGGTGATATGGTCCATAGAACAGGGAACAGTCCGATGTTCGACCTCGCCGATCATGCGCCCGCCGACCGCGCTCGCGCGCTTGCTGACGGGCCTTTCCGCGCCCGCGCCGCCGAGATCGACGCGACCGAGGCCTATCCGTGGGACAACGTGACCGCGCTGCGCGAAGCGGGGCTGATGGGCATGACGCTGCCCGAGGCGCTGGGCGGGCGCGGCGCGACGGTGGCGCAGACCGTTGCGGCGGTGGAGCAGATCGCGCGCGTCTGCGGCGTGACGGCGCGGATCGTGGTCGAGGCCAACATGGGCGCGGTGGGCGCGGTGATGGCCTATGGCTCAGCCGAACAGAAGGCGCGCGTGGCGGGCCATGTTCTCGCCGGCGACAAGCCCGCGATCTGCATCACCGAGCCGGACGCAGGCTCCGACGCCGGCGCGATGACGACGACGGCGACGCGCGACGGCGAGACCTGGGTGCTGAACGGCATGAAGCACTGGATCACCGGCGGCGGCGTGTCGCGGGTGCATCTGATCTTCGCGCGCATCGTCGAGGACGGCGCGCCGCGCGGGATCGGCGGCTTTCTGGCGGTGCGCGGCGAGGACGCGGGCCTGCGCGTCGGGCGGCGCATCCCGACCATGGGCCTGCGCGGCATCCCGGAGACGGAAGTGCATTGCGAGGCCCTGCGCATCCCCGCCGCCATGGCGCTGATCCCGCACGGCGACCCCGCGCAGGGCTTCAAGCGGCTGATGACCGCCTACAACGCCCAGCGCGTCGGCGCGGCGGCGGTGGCGCTGGGGCTGGCGCAGGGTTCGTTCGAGCTGGCGCGCGACTTTCTGCTTCAGCGCCAGCAGTTCGGTCGTCCGCTGGCGGAGTTTCAGGGCCTGCAATGGATGCTGGCCGACATGTCGATCGCCATCGAGGCCGCCCGCGCGCTGGTGACCCGCGCCGCCGAGAGCGCGGGCGCCGAGGGGTTCCCCGACATGGCGATGGTGGCGCAGGCCAAGATCCTCGCCGCCGAGACGGCGGTCAAGGCGACCGGCGACGCGCTGCAGATGCACGGCGCGGCGGGCTATTGCCGCGATCTGCCGCTGGAGCGCATGGCGCGCGACGCGCGGATGTTCACAATCGGCGGCGGCACGGCGCAGGTGCTGCGCAATCAGCTTGCAGGCGCTATCCTGGGGATCAAGAACGGTCAGCGACGGCGCTGACCGCCCCCGCGCCTCGAAAGGTCTCGCCCCTTGTCCACAACCGTCGCGCTCGTCGCCGGGCGCCTGGCCGCCGCAGGCTGCCGCCACGCCTTCGGCATTCCCGGCGGCGAGGTGCTCGCCATGCTCGACGCGCTCGACCGCGCGGGGGTGGCGTTTCATCTGGTCAAGCACGAGAATGCGGGCGGCTTCATGGCCGAGGGCGCGTGGCGGGCGGGGGGCGGTTTGCCGGTGCTGCTGGCGACGCTGGGGCCGGGGCTGGCCAACGCGGTCAACACCGTCGCCAACGCGCTGCAGGAGCAGGTTCCGCTGGTGGTGCTGTCGGGCTGTGTGGATGCGGCGGAGGCCGAGAGCTACACCCATCAGGTGCTCGACCACACCGCGCTGATACGGCCTGTGGTCAAGGCGAGCTTTCGTCTGGCCGAAGGCGCGGTCGGCGCCATGGTGGACAAGGCGCTGGCGGTGGCGCTGGCCGATCCGCAAGGCCCGGTGCACATCGACATTCCCATCGGGCTGGCCACCCGCGAACAGCCCGTCGAAGCGGCGGCGCCCACCCCGCCCGCCGCGCCGATGGCGCCCGCGCCGGGCCTTGCGCTGACGGCGGCGCGCGCGCGGCTGGCGGCGGCGCAACGGCCGGTGGTGGTGGCGGGCGTCGGCGCCGTAGCGCATGGCGCCGGGCCGCTGATCGCGCAGGTCTGCCGCCGCTTCGGCGCGCCGCTGATCACCACCTACAAGGCCAAGGGGCTGATGGATGAAGACGATCCGCTAAGCCTCGGCGGCCACGGCCTGTCGCCCAAATCCGACGCCATCGTGCTGCCCTTGCTGGCGCGCGCCGATCTGGTGCTGGCGGTCGGCTATGACCCCATCGAGATGCGCATCGGCTGGCGTGACCCCTGGGCCCCCGAGGCCTGCGTCGAGCTGGCGCATCTGCCCAACCGCCACGGGATGCACGGCGCCGCGGTCAGCTTCGTCGGCGATGTGACCGCGGGCCTCGCCGCGCTGAGCGAAGGCGTCGCGCCCGCCGCGCCCACATGGCCCGAGGGCGAACCCGCCGCCGCGCGCGCGGCGCTGGCGGCGGCCTTCGCCGACCGCGCGGCGTGGGGCCCGCACGCCGCCTTCGCCGCCGCGCGCCGCGCGCTGCCCGCCGACGCGATCGTGACCGCCGACAGCGGCGCGCACCGCATCCTGCTCAGCCAGATGTGGCGCTGTTCCCAGCCGCGCAAACTGCTGCAAAGTTCCGCGCTCTGCACCATGGGCGTCGCTCTGCCGCTGGCGATCGGCGCCCGGATCGCCGCGCCCGGCCGCGCGGTGATGGCGGTGATGGGCGACGCGGGCGCGGAGATGGTGCTGGGCGAGTTCGCCACGCTGCGCGATCTGGGCGCGCCGCTGATCGCGCTGGTGATGGTGGATGAGAGCCTTGGCCTGATCGAGATGAAGCAGCGCGCCACCGGCCTGCGCAATCTTGGCGTGGATTTTCCCGGAACCGACTGGCCCGCCGTGGCGCAGGCGCTGGGCGGCCATGGCGCCTGGGTGCGCGACGCCGCGACGCTGGAGGCGGAGATCGCGGCGGGGCTGTCGCGGCGCGGCTTCACCCTGCTGGCGGCCGCAGTGGGCGCCCGCGCCTATGACGGAGCGTTCTGAAGCGCGGCGCGGCTGTCGCTCAACTGTCTTATCAACGGGGAAAATCAGCGGTTATAGTCGCTTTCGCGCAGCGATTCCGCGAAAGCGGTGGCAGACCCGCGCGCCCATGCCGTATCGCGCCGCCCGTGCGCGCCATGTCGAACAGGGAGATCACCATGACCAAAGCGCACCTCGCCCCGACGCTGCGCGCGCTCATCCTCGGCGCCGCGCTCTCGACCGGCTTCGCCGCCTTCGCGCAGGCCGAGGCGATCACGGTCTATACCTCGTATGAGGAGGATGAGCTGAACGCCTTCCTGCAGCGCATGAAGGCCGATCTGCCCGACCTTGAGGTGAACGTGCTGCGGCTTTCGACCGGCGATCTTCAGGCGCGCATCCTCGCGGAATCGGCCAACCCGCAGCATGACGTGATCTGGGGCTGGGCGGTCACCTCGATGATCGACCCGCGCATCGCTGCGATGATCGAGCCGTATTCCCCGGCCAACATCGACCGCGTGCCCGCGCGCTTTCGCGACCCCGAGAGCCGCTGGTTCGCCGTCACCGGCTACATGGCCGCGTTCTGCGTCAACAACGAAGTGCTGGCGGCGAAGGGTCTGCCGATGCCGGCCTCGTGGGCCGATCTGCTGAACCCGGTCTACAAGGACCAGATCGTGATGCCGAACCCGGCCAGTTCGGGCACCGGCTACCTTCAGGTCGCCTCGCTGCTGCAGATGATGGGCGAGGAGAAAGGCTGGGAGTTCCTGCGCGCGCTCGATGGCAACATGGCGCAGTATATCAAAAGCGGCTCGCGCCCCTGCAATAACGCCAGCCAGGGCGAATACGCCATCGGCGCCTCGTTCGCGCTCAGGGCGATCAAGAACATCGCCGAGGGCTATCCGATCACCATGGTGATCCCCGCCGAGGGCGCGGGCAATGAGCTGGAGGCCAACGCGCTGATGGCCGCCTCGCAGCACAAGGACGCCGCCAAGCGGTTTCTCGACTGGACGCTGAGCGACGCCGCCGTCGAGGAATACTATGCGTGGAAGGAGATCGTCACCATCACCGGCGGGGCGATGCCGCAGAACTTCCTAGACGCCGGTCTGCCGCAGGACATCGGCTCGGTGATGTGGGACATGGACTTCGCATGGTCGGCGGCGAACCGCGACCGCGTGCTGGCGCAGTGGCAGGCCGAATTCGACAAGTAGGCGCCCAGAACCGCCAGGCGCCCCGATCCGCGCCGATCCCGCCATCGGCGCACACCCTCCCTCCGGCGGCCCCGCCGGAGGACGCGCGTTACGGAACAGCCCGCCATGACCCTCAGCATCCGTCAGGTGACGAAACGGTTCGGCGATCTGACGGCGCTCGACACCGTGTCGCTCGACATCGCAGGCGGGGAGTTCGTGTGCTTCCTCGGCCCCTCCGGCTGCGGCAAGACCACGCTGCTGCGGGTGATCGCCGGGCTTGAGGCGGCGGACGCGGGGCGGGTCGATCTCGACGGGCGCGACATCGTGGCGACGCCGGCGCAGGCGCGCAATTTCGGCGTGGTGTTCCAGTCCTATTCGCTGTTTCCCAACATGACCGCCGCCGCCAACATCGCCTATGGCCCGCAATGCCGGAAATGGCCGCGCGCCCGCACCGCGTCGCGGGTCGCCGAGATGCTGGCGATGGTCGGGCTGGCGGATCACGCCGACAAGGTTCCGGCGCAGCTTTCGGGCGGCCAGCAGCAGCGCATCGCGCTGGCCCGCGCCCTGGCCGCCGATCCGCGGCTTCTGCTGCTCGATGAGCCGCTGTCGGCGCTCGACGCCAAGGTTCGCGAGGAGTTGCGGCTGGAGATCCGCGCGCTCCAGCGCCGTCTGGGCATAACGACGATCATGGTCACCCACGATCAGGACGAGGCGCTGACCATGGCCGACCGCATCGTGGTGATGCGCGCCGGGCGCATCGAGCAGGTCGGCGACGCGCGCGCGCTCTATCGCGAGCCTGCGTCCCGCTTCGTGGCGGGCTTCATCGGCAGGCTCAACATCCTGCCGCTCGACGCGCAGGGCCGCTTCGGCCCGCACCCGATCACGCCGCCGCCGGAGGAGGGCGGGCGCGGCGCGCCCGCCGCGCTCGGCGTCCGGCCCGAGGCGCTGCGGCTCCATCCCGCCGGGCGGGCGGGCGTCAACCACATACCCGCCCGCGTGGCGCAGGTGGTGTTTCTCGGCGCCATGACCCAGATCGTGCTCGACCCCGGGCCCGGGCTGGCGCCGATCACCGTCGAGACGCTGGGGCCTGCGGACAGCGAGCCGCGCGAGGGCGACGCGCTGACCATCGAGGCGCCGGTCGCCGCGCTGCGGGTGCTGGAATGGCGGTGACGGCGGACCCGGCCGGGGGGCGGTCCGGCTTCTGGCGCGCGGAGCGGACGGCGACCACGCTGGGCGCGCTGCTGGTCGGCGCGCCGCTGGCGGTGTTCATCCTGTGGCCGCTCGCCACCATCGTCGCGCGCAGTTTCGCCACGCCGCAGGGCTTTGGCCTTGGCAATTACGTCGAGATGCTGGCGACCGAGCGGTTCCGCAGCCTGCTCTACAACTCCTTCAACGTGACGCTGGTCTCGACCTGCATCGCCGTGACGCTCGCCTACGCCTTCGCCTTCGCGGTGCAGCGCACCACCATGCCGGGCCGGGGCGCGTTCCGGCTGATCGCGCTGATCCCGCTGTTCGCGCCGTCGCTGGTGCAGGCGCAGGGCCTTGTGCTGCTGTTCGGGCGCAACGGCCTGATCAACCGCACCTTCGACGCCGGGATCGAGATCTACGGCTATTGGGGCGTGGTGCTGGCGATGGTGCTCTATGTCTTTCCCTACGCCTTCCTGATCCTGTCGGCGGCATTGGCGGTGGCGGACGCGCGGCTCTACGAATCGGCGCGGATGCTCGGCGCCAGCCCGGGGCGGATGTTTCGCACCATCACGCTGCCCTCGACGAAATACGGGCTGGCGGCGTCGATCTTTGTCTGCTTCACGCTGGTGATCACCGATTTCGGCAACCCGATGGTGATCGGCGCCAACTACAACGTGCTGGCGACCGAGGTCTATAATCAGGTGATCGGTCAGGCGAATTTCGAGCGCGGCGCCGTGATCGGCATGGTGCTGCTGGCGCCCGCCGCGCTGGCCGCGCTCTTGGAGAAGCGCCTCAGCCGCCGCCAGTATGCGCTGATCTCGGACCAGTCGAAGCCGCTCGCGATCCTGCCCAATCCGACGCGGGACCGGCTGTTCGCCGCGTTCTCGGCGGTGGTCTGCCTCGCGATCCTGTCGATCGTCGCGGTGGTGATCTACGCCAGCTTCGTGACGCTGTGGCCCTACCGGATGACATTCTCGCTGCGCCACTACGCCTTCGACGTGCAGAACGGCGTTCAGCCGCTGTGGAACTCGATCGCCATTTCGCTGATCGCGGCGGGCGTGGGCGTGACCGCCGTCACCGCCGCGGCCTATGTGATCGAGAAGATGAAATCGCGCTTCACCCGCCCGCTGTATTTCCTGTCGATCCTGCCCGCCGCCATTCCCGGCATGGTGCTTGGCCTTGGCTATATCCTCGCCTTCAACAATCCGAACAATCCGGTCTATGCGATTTACGGCACGGTGCTGATCATCGCGCTGGCGAACGTGTATTATTATCATGCGCAGGGGTTTCTCATCGCCTCGACCAGCATGAAGCAGATTTCCAGCTCGTTTGATGAGGCGTCCTCGACGCTGGGCGGGTCTCGGATGCGGACGCTGCGCCGCGTCACGCTGCCGCTGATCGCGCCGACGCTGGTGGGCGTCGCGGTGTTCTTCTTCATGCGCTCGATGGTCACCCTGTCGGCGGTGATCTTTCTGATCACGCCGCAGACCCAGGTCGCCTCCGTTTCGGTGCTGCTGCTGGAGGATCGCGGCGCCACCAATCAGGCCGCCGCGTTTTCCGCCTGCATCATGGCGACGGTGGTCGCGGCGCTGCTGCTGGCGCGCGGGGCGCTGTGGACGCTCGGCTGGAAGGACGTGAGGCTTATCCGCTGA